>NZ_JAJOHP010000061.1:0-30370 GCF_021109375.1 Arthrobacter sp. AK01 | reverse complement strand
TGGTGGGGTCGGGGCGGGGTGTTCCCGCGGTGGGGGTCGGGGGGCCGCCCCGGGCCGGGCCCCCCCGCCCGCCCCGCCCGCCCCCCCCCCCCCCTCGAACCTATTCCCTGGGGGCCAAAAAGCGGGCCCCACTTTCGGGAGCCGGGGCGATTCATCCATCTATCCCGGCCAAGGAACGGATCGCTGCCTCGGCGTAGGGGAGTGGCCGGCCATCGCCTGACTTTGAGGGACGGTGATCTCACAGACCTGGAGGGCGCTGTCCTCACGTCTGTTGCGCGGACGTGGGTGGATCTGGCCACGATGTTGCCCGTGGAAGATCTGGTGGTCGTGGGAGATGCCATTGTCAGCGAACACGATCGCTCGTTCGGTCCACCGCGGGTTCCCCTGGTTTCTTTGCCGAAGCTGCAACTCTTCGTTGAAAAGGCCAACGGTATCCATGGTGTCCGCAAGGCCCGTATCGCGTTGGATGCGATTCGCGTGGGTGTTGATTCTCCGCCGGAAACCAAGCTCCGGCTCTTGCTTGAAGAGGCCGGGCTTCCTGCATTCGTTCCAAACTGCCGGGTAGACGATGCGCTTGGCAAGCCGGTGTGGACTGACTTGGGGTGCCCGGAGTATCGGATCTGCCTTGAATACGAGGGTCTCCATCACCTTTGTCCAGAGCAGCAGGCGCTGGATGCTTACCGGGATCAGCGCGTCTCAGAGGCCGGCTGGCGTCAGGTCAAGATCAACAAGATCGACATGAAGCACGGGAGGAAGTGGGTAGTGGCCCGGGTATCCCAGGGGCTCCGCAAACAGGGGTGGACGGGCTGAGTTTTTGTACAGGTACTGCCCTTATGAGCCGCCCATCAGGGCAGTAGCTGTACAAAAAACCAAATGTGACTTCCACAATATGGAATAACATTTTCCCCTTGCGGAATGGTGTGAGCGGGATTACATTTGAAAAACCCCCTCAAAATGTGGGGCTGTTCCCAAACTGATTGGTTCAGATCAATGAAGATCCCAGACCCCGCGGCGCTGAAGGCGAGTTCGGCCCCGCAGAAGAAAAAGCGGCTGTACCAGTCGCTCTTTTTTCAAATCCTGATCGCCGTCGTCGCAGGTGTGCTCATCGGTCATTTTTGGCCGACCATTGGGTCCGCCCTCCGGCCACTGGGTGATGGATTCATTCAACTCATCAAGATGATCATCGCCCCGCTGATTTTCCTCGTGATCGTCACGGGCATCTCGGCAGTGGGCGACGTCAAGGCGGTCGGAAGGGTCGGGGTCAAAGCGCTCCTATACTTCACCGGCGCCACCCTCTTTGCCCTGGTCTTCGGGCTCATCGTGGGAAACATCGTTCAGCCAGGTGCCGGCCTGAACATCGATCCCTCCACGCTGTCCCAGGATGCCCTTAACGCCAAGACCGGCAACGCTCCGCCCAAGGACGCCGCGGCGTTCATCCTGGATGTCATCCCCGTCAGCGTGATCGGTGCGTTTGCCAACAACAGCCTGCTTCAGGTGCTGTTCTTCTCCGTCTTTTTCGGCGCCGCCATTGTGGTCATCGGCCGCGAGCGTTGCCTTCCGGTCATCAGCCTCATGGAAACCGTCCTTGAGCTGATCTTCAAGATCATGTCCTGGATCATGAAGGTGGCCCCCATCGGCGCCTTCGGTGCCATGGCCTTCATCATCGGCCAGTACGGCATCGGCACGCTCAGTACCTATGCCCTCCTGATAGCTGCCTGCTACGGCGCGGCCATCATCTTCATCGGCTTGCTGTTCGTGGTGGCTTGGGGCTTCGCCCGCGTTCCGTTGTGGCAGTTCCTCAAGTACACCCGCGAAGAATTCCTGCTGGCACTGGGTACTGCTTCCACGGAAGCTGTGATGCCCCGCATCATGACCAAGTTGACCAACGCCGGTTGCTCCCGTGCCACCACCGGCCTGGTGGTTCCCACCGGCTACTCCTTCAACCTCGACGGCGCCGCGATCTACCTTTCGATCTCGCTGCTGTTCCTGGCCCAGGCCTTCGGCCACAACCTTGATCTCGGCCAGCAGTTGGCAGCCCTTGGCGTGCTGCTCCTGACCTCCAAGGGCATGGCGGGCGTACCGGGGTCGTCCTTCCTGGCACTGTCCGCTACCGCTGCAGCCCTCGGCATCTTCCCGGTTGCCGGCGTCGCGCTTCTTCTCGGAGCCGACCGCCTCATGGACTCCATGCGCGTGGTCGTCAACCTGCTCGGCAACTGTGTGGCAACGTTCGTGGTGGCCAAGTGGGAAGGCCAGTTCGACCGCAGCGTCATGGTCCGCGCCTTCAACGGTGAGATCACCAACGAGGACACAGCCATCATGCTCGGCAAGGAAGACGTCTATGCCCAGCAGGAACTGGAGCGCATCAGCAGCGGCCAGAACCCTTCCCCGAAGTTCCGCGGTGGACCCGCAGCCGACGACATCCCGCAGTTCGAGATGAGCAAGAAGGGGCAATCAACAACCCCGGTTTGCCCGGACTGACCGGATAGTTTTTGTACAGCTAATGCCCTTAAGACGCCGTCTTAGGGGCATTAGCTGTACAAAAACTCCTTAGAGGGGGAGCAACTCTGAAAGATCGGCACGCAGGCCGGAGGCAGCCACCCGGTGGGCCGACACCGCGTCTGCCCATGAAATCCGCCCGGTCACCAACGACAGCCAGGTGGCGGCGTCGCACTCGATCACATTGGGGGGAGTGCCGCGCGTGTGGCGGGGCCCTTCTACGCATTGCGTGACGCCGAACGGCGGCACCCGGACCTCCACCGAGTTGCCGGGTGCGCGTGCGGTGACTTCCTCGAGGGAGTAGCGGACCGCCGTCGCAATGAGAGAGCGCGACGGCGGGTTCCCGGCATCGCGGCCCGGCTCACCGGCGGTTTCGCCGCCGGAAGGTTCGACGGCGGCCTGCCAAGCTGCCAGGGCGGCGCGGCCTTCCTCAATATTGACGCGGCGTCGTGCAACAGCCATGCGTGTCTCTCCTCAGAAGTGCTAGTCGAGCAGGGCCGAGACGGCGTGGCCCAACCGGATCTTACCCACGGGGCGACCGCCGCCGAGGACGGGCTCAACCACTCGTTCCAGGACGCTGGAAACGGCCGGGATGTCCACGGCGCCGCTGACGGCCAGGAGGGTCAGTCCCACCAGGGACGTGGCGCGGAGGTTGCCGTCGAGCATTTTCACGGCCACCGTCGCGCCGGTTGGCGTGGCCAGGACCAGGATGCCCTCGGCGCCAATCTTGGCAAGGACCTCAAGCTCTTCCATGACCACCGTGTTGGACTCGCCCTTGCCTTGGACGGCCCAGGGGTAGTCCAGCATGGAGGTGGCGATGGTGGCCGCGCGTGCGTTGGACGACGAGTCCCCGGGCGACTTGGCCAGCCGGGAGTAGGCGCGGGCAAGGCCCGTTAGCGAGATGGCTGCCACGGGGGCTCCGCAGCCGTCGATGCCCAGATGTGAAATCGTTTCGCCGCTGTATTCCTCGATCACGGACCGTACGCGCTGCTGGAGGGGATGGTTGGGCTCAAGGTAGCTGCGGAGGTCCCAGCCGTTTTCAGTACAGGCCCACAAGAAGGCGGCGTGCTTGCCGGAGCAGTTGAAGGCGAGCTTGGACTGTCCGCGTTCGGACCGGACCAGCCAGTTGCGGGCCGTCTCGTCCTGCGGCCAGGCCGTGGGGCACTGCAGGTTTTCTTCCTTGACGCCGGCTGCCTTGAGCATTCCCTCCACCACGTCCATGTGGTCCAAGGACCCGGTGTGGCTCCCGCAGGCGACAGCAACTTGCGCCCCGCGCAGGGGCACACCGGATTGCATGGAGGCCAGTGCCTGGAAGGGTTTGAGGGTGGAGCGGGCGAGGATGGGGGCGTCGATGTCACCAAGACGGGTGACCACAGAGCCGTCACCGGCAAGAACGACGGCCGCGCCGATGTGCCGGGACTCAATAAAGCCACTTCGTTCGATCACTGCCAGTTCCACCGCAGACTCAACGTTGAACGTTTCATGCGAACTCATGGGCATAAGCCAAGTCTAGGGCGCGGTGGGGCGGTTCACGGCTCAACCGCGCACCCGCGCGCTCTCAACCGCGCACCCGCGCGCTCTCAACCGCGCGCCCGCGCGCTGCAGGGTAACCGGGTCAAAGCTGTCGGGTCCGGGGAATGACACAGCTTAGGCCCCGCGCCCTTCACAAAGTACCCTTGAAGACTGTGAAGGTACTCGTCATTGGCCCAGGCGGCCGCGAACACGCCATTGTCCGCTCTCTGCTTGAAGACCCCAACGTCTCCGAGGTCCACGCGGCCCCGGGCAACGCGGGCATCAGCAAACTCGTTCCCACCCACGCGATCGACGGGAACAGCCCGGAAGCCGTGTCCGCCCTCGCCACCAAGCTGGGCGTGGACCTGGTTGTCGTCGGCCCCGAGGCGCCGCTGGCTGCCGGAGTTTCCGACGCTGTCCGTGAGGCCGGCATTCCGGTCTTCGGTCCCAGCAAGGAAGCAGCCCAGTTGGAAGCTTCCAAGGCGTTCGCCAAGCAGATCATGGCCGAAGCCAGCGTCCCCACGGCCATGGCCCGCGTTGCCACCAACGCCGAGGAAGCTGCCGATGCGCTGGATACCTTCGGTGCGCCCCACGTAGTTAAGGACGATGGCCTGGCCGCCGGCAAGGGCGTCGTCGTTACCAAGGACCGCACGGAAGCCCTGGCACACGCCCAGGCATGCTTCGACGCCGGTGGAACCGTGGTCATCGAGGAATTCCTCGACGGTCCCGAGGTCTCCTTGTTTGTCCTGTGCGACGGCCGCACCACCGTGCCTCTCTCACCGGCCCAGGACTTCAAGCGCATCTTCGACAACGACGAAGGCCCCAACACCGGCGGCATGGGTGCGTACACCCCGCTCGAGTGGGCTCCCGAGGGCCTGGTCCAGGAAGTCATCGACCGCGTGGCCCAGCCCACCGTGGACGAGATGGCCCGCCGCGGAACCCCCTTCGTCGGCGTGCTCTACTGTGGCTTGGCCCTGACCTCGCGCGGCACTCGCGTCATCGAGTTCAACGTCCGCTTCGGCGATCCCGAGACGCAGGCTGTCCTTGCCCGCCTCAAGACCCCGCTCGGTGCGCTGCTGCTGGCAGCTGCCAAGGGCGAACTGGACACCGCAGAAGAGCTGCGCTGGTCCAAGGACACGGCAGTCGCCGTCGTCGTTGCCGCCGAAAACTACCCGGACGCGCCCCGCACGGGTGACCGAATCCGCGGCCTGAAGAAGGTTGACGAGTTGGACGGCGTGCACGTTGTCCACGCCGGCACCAAGCTGGACGACGAAGGCAAGGTCGTTTCCGCAGGCGGCCGCGTCCTTGCAGTTGTTGCGCTGGGTTCGGATCTGGTGGAGGCCCGCGAAAAGGCGTACGACGGCGTCGAGCTAGTCCAGCTTGAAGGCTCGCAGTTCCGTACGGACATCGGAGGCAAGGCCGCACGCGGCGAAATCCGCGTGCCGTACACCGCCACCGGCACCATCCCGAAAGTGCAGGCGTGAGCATGACTGAAGGAATACCCACGGGCGGCTTCGAAACTGAAACGTTGGACCTGCCGGGTTGGACGCACGTCTACTCCGGCAAGGTCCGCGATCTTTACGTCCCGGCCGATGAAGCCATCACGGAAAAGATCGGCCAGGAGTGCGTCCTGGTGGTTGCCAGCGACCGCATCAGCGCCTACGACCATGTGCTCAGCAGCGAGATCCCGGACAAGGGTCGCGTCCTCACCCAGTTGAGCCTCTGGTGGTTCGACCAGCTGGACGTTGAACACCACGTGCTTGCCTCCACAGTTGAGGGTGGCGTTCCTGCCGCTGTCGAGGGCCGGGCCATGATCTGCAAGAAGCTGGACATGTTCCCGGTGGAGTGCATCGCCCGCGGCTACCTCACTGGCTCGGGCCTGGCGGAGTACCAGGAATCCGGCACGGTGTGCGAGATCCCGTTGCCCGAAGGCCTCGTGGACGGTTCCCGTCTGGACAAGGCGTTGTTCACTCCCTCGGCCAAGGCCGAGGTAGGCGAGCACGACGTCAACATCACGTATGACGACGTCGTGGCAATGGTGGGTGACGACATCGCAGCCCGCCTCAGCGAGCTGACCTTGAAGATCTATACCCGCGCCGAGGAGATCGCCCGCGAACGCGGCATCATCCTGGCCGACACCAAGGTGGAGTTCGGCATTGACGCTGCCACGGGCATCATCACTCTTGGCGACGAGGTCCTCACCCCGGACTCTTCGCGGTTCTGGGATGCGTCCACGTACGCGCCGGGCAAATCGCAGCCCTCATACGACAAGCAGTATGTCCGTGACTGGCTGACGTCCGCCGAGTCCGGCTGGGACAAGTCCTCCGACACACCCCCGCCGGCATTGCCCGCCGAGGTAGTAGAGCGCACCCGTGCCCGCTACGTGGAGGCTTACGAGAAGCTCACAGGCCGCACCTTCGCCTAAGGCACCAAACTGAGTCGCAGTTAAGTACGTTTTGAGCGGTCAAAACGTACTTAACTGCGACTTATTGGGTTAATTCAGGCTCCGGAGTGTTCCTTCGCGGCGCGGCGCTCGGCGAGGCGGATCTCGAGGACGGCATCCATGGCCTGCTGGACCCTGTCAGAGGCCCCGGCAGCGCTGAAGTCGTGCTGGGCCTCTTCCAGGAACTGCAGCGCCTCAGAGGCTTCCCCAGCTGCTTTCAGGGACTTGCCCAGCAGCAGCGAAACCTCGCCGGCGGTGTGTCGGGCCAGGACCTTTCGGTCGGCATGGATTTCGCGGAGCTTCTCGACGGCGGCAGGAATGTCGCCGGTCAGGTACAGCCAGCGGGCGCGAATGAAGGCGACCTCCAGCTGGTCCGTCTTGTTTCCGCCCACGATGGACAGCGCCAGTTCGGCGCGCTCAATGGCGGACAGTGTTTCCGGCTCCACGATGCCCGAGGACAAGCGGACCGCTGCGGAGGCCTTGTTGAACCGGGCCCACAGCTCGATGTCGTTGGCTGGGGAGAGCAGCTTGGCTGCACGCTCGTGGTGCTTGATGCCTTCGACGTAGTCGTGGCGCATGAAGGCCACGTTGCCCACCACCCAGGCAACTTCCCCGGCCAGCTGCGACATGGAGTGCTCGTCCATGTGATCGATCATGGCCAGGCAGTACGTCCATGCTTCGTCCAGCTTGCCGCTCTCGGCAAGGGCACCGATCAGGGCGCGGTGAGCTCCGATGATGAGGGTGGATCCCTTGGGCAGCTGCTCGCACAGCTTCACTGCCTGCTTTGCATGTTCGACGGCGGTGGCCAACTGACCTTGTCCGTGACACACTGCGGCAAGCATCTGCCACGCACGCACTCCGAGGCCTGCGGATTCGGTGGCCATGGGATGTTCCAGCAGATGTTCAACGATCTGTTGGCATTCTTTGAGGTGGCCCTGCTTCATCACGCACTCGGCCTGCATGTACGTCATGTTCCACCAGGCGCTGTTGTTCTTGGCCTCAAGGGCGATCTGAGCGGCGGTGGCAGCGTGGCTGGCGGCGAGTTGGTAGTCGCGAAGGTCCCAGGCTTGCCGGGCATAGAGTCCAGCGAGGACGTATTCGGCGTCGCTTACGGAAACGGGTTGGCTCCACGCTTCCAAGGCCTTCGGCGCCAGTTCCAACCGGCGGGCCAGCTCTTCGATGACCTCGGCTGTGGGCTCACGCCGGCCGGTCTCAAGGAGCGAAATGTAGCTGGGCGAATACAGGTTTTTGCCGAGCTCGGCCTGCGTTAACCCACGTTCGAGCCGTTCGGCACGTAGCTTCTCGCCGAATCCGTTTCCCACGGGTCCCCTCCTACAGGTGTCTTTTGACCTAAACCTTGACAGTCTCTGTGGAAAACATTTTACAATGTATGTCAACAGGGACCGCGCAATTTCCATAACGAATCCGACTCGCATTGGGGAAATACCATGTTCAAGAAAATCATCGCTTCAGTGGCCGTGGCGGGCGCACTGACACTAGCGGTTGCGGCTCCCGCAGTCGTGTCTGCTGCTCCGGCAGTGGACTCCAGCAGCACCATCAGTGCCATTGGCAACTGGCCTGATCCCATGCGCATCGCTGCGCCGACGAAGTCCACAACATCCACGCCGCCGACGTACACGACGTTGTCCATCGGCAACTGGCCGGATCCTATGTAAATCAACTGCAGTGAAGAAACCCCGGGGCGTTACGAGCGACGCCCCGGGGTTTTCTTTGCCCTAAGGGGTATGCATGGCCTGGACTATTCGCCGGCGGTCGCACGAGGAGGTCAGGACCGGTCCCGGCAAACAAAAATGGCGCCGATTTCTCGACGCCATTTCCGTGTTTGGTCGGGATGACAGGATTTGAACCTGCGACCTCTTCGTCCCGAACGAAGCGCGCTACCAAGCTGCGCTACATCCCGATCCGCTGCGAAAGCAACTGTTCAAGAATAGCCGAAACGTCCCGTGATGCGAAATCGAGGAGGGAGTGTCCCTCGTCACTGCCTGGACCCACAGGAAAGCTACACCAGCGAGTCCCGCCAGGCCCCGTGCAACTGGGCGAACCGTCCGCCTCCGCTGATCAATTCGGCCGGCGTCCCGTCCTCCACGATGCGGCCGTCATGGACCACGAGGACCCTGTCGGCTGTCTCCACGGTGGAGAGGCGGTGGGCGATGATGATTGCCGTCCGGGCAGAGTTCCCACCCGCCACGCCTTCCAGAAGCTGCGCAAGTCCCTGCTGGACCATGCGCTCGGACGGAATGTCCAGAGAGGACGTTGCTTCGTCGAGGATCAGCACGGCCGGTGCGGCCAGGAATGCCCGGGCGAAACCAATGAGCTGTCGCTGGCCTGAAGACACGCGCCCGCCGCGCTTGTTGACGTCCGTGTCGTAGCCTTCGGGCAGGCTGGTGATGAACTCGTGAGCCCCGACAGCAACCGCGGCGGCCTCGATTTGCGCCCGGGATGCTTCGGGCCGGCCCAGCGCGATGTTGTCAGCTACTGATCCGCTGAAGAGGAACGCTTCCTGGGTCACCATCACCACGGCGCGGCGCAGGTCTGTGGTGGACAAGTCCCTGAGGTCGATGCCGTCCAGGGTGATCGCCCCGGACGTGACGTCATAGAAGCGTGCCACGAGCTTGGCCAGCGTCGATTTGCCGGCGCCGGTTTGGCCCACCAAGGCAACGGTCTGCCCGGCCGGGATATGCAGGTCCATCGTGGGAACCACTACCTGGCCGTCGCCGTACCCGAACTCCACAGACTGGAAATCGATCTCGCCCCGCGAACTCTTCAGCGGCACCGGGGTCTTCGGCGGACGGACCGTGGGAACTTCCTCAAGGAGGCCCGACACCTTTTCCAATGCTGCCTGTGCGCTCTGGAACGAGTTGTAGAACATCGCCATCTGGTCCACGGGCTGGAAGAAGCGCTTGGTCGACAGGATCAGGGCCAGCAGGACGCCGACGGCGAGGTCTCCGCTGAGCACACGGAAGCCACCAAACAGCAGGACCACGGCAACGCAGACATTCCCGATCAGCACCAGGCCCGGCTGGAAGATGCCGTTCAGGTTGATGGAGCGGACAGTGTTCTTGCGGTAATCCTCGGCCAACTCGCCATACCGCGATGCATTCTCGGGTTCCTTGCGGAAAGCCTTCACTGCGCGGATGCCTGTCATGGTCTCCACGAAGTGCACGATCAACCGGGCTGAAACCACACGGGATTCACGGAAGGCGATCTGCGAGTGCTTCTGGTACCAGCGGGCAAGGAAGAACATGGGCACACCGGCAGCGAGCATGATCAGACCGCTGCGCCAATCCAGCGCGAACACCGTGATGGCCGTGAAGAGCATGAACAGCATGCCGGACGCCAAGGAGCTGACGCCGGAGTCCAGGAGTTCGCGGAGCGCTTCAAGGTCCGACGTCTGCCGGGCAATGATGCGCCCGGAGGTGTATTTCTCGTGGAATTCCAGGCTCAGCCGTTGGGTGTGCCGGAAAACGCGCAGCCGGAGATCCAGGAGCATGGCCTGGCTCAGGCGGGCCGTGGACGTCACATACAGTGCTGTCATTCCGGCCGTGGCGATGGCAGCTGCCAGATACAGGGCACCGGCCAGCACCAAGGGGCCGTTGTCGCCTGCCTGCAGCGCGGGAAGGGCGTTGTCGATCCCGAAGGCGATCAGCGCCGGCCCGGCAACCCGGGTGAGCTGCGAGACCACCACCATCGCGATCGTCAGCCAGAAACGCAACCGCACGGGGCGGATGAGCGAGGCAAGCAAGGTGAGCGACCGGCGTCGTACGGCTTTGCTGTCTGCCTTGGTGAGGAGCGTGTTGTCCTCGTTGGCGGTTCCAAAGGTTGTGGCACTCACCGGCGGGCCTCCTCAGCTTCTTCGAGTTCGTCCAGTTCGGTGTCCAGGTCCTTCGGACCGGTATCCAGGCTGGCGATGACGTAGCGGTAGTGATCGTTGTCGGCCAACAGTTCCGTATGGGTTCCGACGGCGGTGATGGTGCCGTTTTCGAGCAACGCCACCCGGTCCGCCAAAGCCACAGTGGATGGCCGGTGCGCAACGATCAGTGTGGTGGTCTCGCGGAGGACCTCGCGCAAGCGGGCCTCCACTCGTTCCTCGGTGTTCACATCCAGGGCGGACAGGGGATCGTCCAGGACCAGGACCTTCGGTTTGGCCGCGATGGCCCGGGCCAGGGCGATGCGCTGGCGTTGGCCGCCGGACAGGCTCAGCCCTTCCTCACCGATGAGTGTGTCCACGCCGTCGGGCAATGAGTAGGCGAACTGGGCCTGCGCCACGTCCAAGGCCTCGTCCAGAGCGGCGTCGCTGGGATCCGGAGCGCCCAGGAGGACGTTGTCGCGCACTGAACTGGAGAACAAGGTGGTGTCCTCGAAGGCAACGGCCACGATCCTCCGGAGCTCGTCGATGTCGTAGTCGCGGACATCCACCCCGTCGATGGTCACAGCACCCTCGGTGACGTCGTAAAGGCGGGGGACGAGTTGGAGCATGGCGCTCTTGCCGCTGCCGGTGATGCCCACCAGGGCCATCGTTTCGCCAGGACGGATATCAAGGGTGAGATCGTGCAGGAGCGACCCGCCGTCGTCGAACCCGAAACCCGCGTGCTCAAAGCGCAAGGCGCCCTTCACGGTCTCCGGCACCGTGGCGTGATCCGGGGAAGTAATGGTGTTTTCCGTGTCCATGACCTCGAAGTGGCGGTCCAACGCGGTCTTCGCGGTCAGGGCCATCGCCAGCAGCATGCCCGAGAATTCCACCGGAGTGGCCACCACGGCGGCGGTTGCGAAGAAGGCAACCAGCGAGCCAATGCTCAGCTGGCCGCTGGCCGCCAGCATAATGCCCACCACCAGCCCGACGCCCAGCGCAAGTTCCGGCAGCAAAGTAACAACCAAGGTGAAGCCGGCTTGCTGCTTGGCCTTCGCGATCTCGGTCTGCCGAAGCTCCTCGGCCTGGCCGTTGAAGTTCTCCAACGCTTCGCGGCTGCGCCCGAAGGCCTTCAGGACGCGTATGCCGTGGACGGATTCCTCCACGGTGGTGGCGAGGTCGCCGGCCTGGTCCTGGCTGAGCCGGGTGACCAGGCTGAACCGGCGGCGGAAGCGGAAGGAGTTGATCATGATCGGTACCGCCGCGCCCAGGAAGATCAGGGCGAGCTGCCAGCTCATGGAGAACATCACGCCGACGCCGATGATCACCGTCAACGTCGTGACCACCAGCATGATCGCGCCGAAGGCCATCCAGCGCCGCAGGAAGCTCAGGTCCGTCATGGCGCGGGAGAGCAATTGGCCCGAACCCCAGCGGTCGTGGAACGCCACGGTGAGCTGTTGCAGGTGCCCGTAAAGCGTTACGCGCATCCGGGTCTCAACGGTGGTGGCGGGGTTGATGACGAACTGCCGGCGCAACGCCACCAGCCCCGCTTCAGCAATACCCAACGCAAGGATCACGACGGCGGCAATCCAGACTGCGTCCGTGGAACCGCCGGGTTGCAAGGAGTTGTTGACGAGGACCCGCAGTACCTGCGGAATCGTCAGCGCCACGATGCTTGCCAGCAGGGCGCATATCAGGCCCATGAACAGGCGGGGGAGGATTGGCCGCACATGAGGGTACAGCCGGCCGACGGAGGTGAAAAATGACGTTTGCTTGGACATGCCCGCTTCTCAACAGCTGGATCTTCAGATGGTGCGGAGGTAGTTTCCCGTAGCAACTACCCTATGCCATGGCGTGATTCGTTTCACAGGACTACGCAACGTAGGTGAAATGTTTGACCCAGTTATTGAGGATCGTAATGATCCCTCGGTGTTTAGCTGCGTGCCGTGAGCGTCAGCAGCACTGCTTCCGGGCGGCAGGCGATCCGGACCGGCGCGAAGCGTGAGGTGCCGATACCGCCTGAGACGTTTACCGGCGTCGTGAATTCCTTGCTTTCCCAGTCGTGGAGTCCCTTTGCACGCCACGTGGGGAGGTCGCAGTTGGAGACCAGGGCGCCATAGCCAGGGATGCAGATCTGGCCGCCGTGGGTGTGCCCGGCAAAGATTACGTCCGCTCCAGCTTCGGTGAAGTGGTCCAGCACGCGCTGGTACGGAGCATGGATGACACCGACCTTGAGGTGCGGGCGGGCGTCCTGGTTCACGGTCCCGCGGGGCCAGCCGGCGTACCGCTCGCGCTTGAGGTGGGGGTCGTCGACTCCGGAGAAATCGAAGCGGAGTCCGTTGAGGACCACTGACTGGGCGCGGTTGGTGAGATCGATCCAACCGCCCATGCCGAAGGCTGACCGGAGCTTGGGCCAGTCGAGCTTGATGGGTTCAGTCTTGAGCTTTGAGGGCCCGCGGAAGTATCCGGCCGGGTTTTTGATTCTTGGCGCGTAGTAGTCATTGGACCCCGGCACGAAAACGCCCGGGAACTCCAGCAGCGGGCGAAGTGCCTGGATCAAGGGATCGACGGCCTTGGTGTGGCTCAGGTTATCGCCCGTGTTGACCACAAGATCGGGTTTCAGATCGGCCAGCGACTGGAGCCACTGGGCCTTCTTGTCCTGGCCCGGGACGAAGTGAATGTCGCTCAGGTGGAGGACCTGGAACGGCGCTGAACCCTCGGGGAGGACCGGAAGTGTTTCCTGGCGGACCTCGAACTGGTCCTTCTCCCACCAACCATAGGCAGCTGCTGCCGCTCCGGCTGTTGCACCAAGGGCTGTAGTGACGGCGAAACCGCGCCCGACGGTGCGGACGCGGTTTGCCAGTGAATCACGGAAGGACACGCTTAGTCCTTGTCGTTGTTGCCGTTGCCGTTATTGCCATTGTTCCCGTTGCCGCTGTTTCCTGAGGACGGTGCGGGGTTCGGCGTCGTTGGTGCCGGCGTTGTGTTGCGCTGCGGGGCAGCCGTGCCGAGCAAGTTGGAAGGCGGAGCCTGGAACGGGTTGGTTCCGTACGCGGGAGCCACCGACAACATGTAGTTGGTGAACTGCGGACCGGCAATCATGTAACCGTCAATGGAGGGGTAGAACTTGCCGTTGACGGTCAGGTTTCGGCCCGGGCGGAGCTGGTCACCCAGCGGGTCGCCGAACCAGGAAGCCGTTGCCAGCCCGGTGGTGTAACCAACAACCCACGTGGAGCCGTTGGAGTCGTTGGTACCGGTCTTGGCTGCTACCGGGAAGTTGTTCCGCGTGGAAAGCGCCGGGCGGATCAAGGAACCCGAACCCGCGTTGAGCACTTCCTGCATGGCGTAGGCAACGCCGCGGGCAACCTCGGGCTTGACGGCGTCCTTGCAGTTGGAGGACTGGGCCGGCAGCTCCGCGCCGGACTGGTCCTTGACCGACGTAATGGCGATCGGCTCGCAGTACTTGCCGTCAGCAGCGAAGGTTGCAAATGCGGCTGCCATGGTCAGCGGCGCAGTCTGGGTTGCACCAATCAGGTTCGACAGTGTGGTCATCGGGACCTGGGGGTTCGGATCAGTGACCTTGCCGGTTTCATCACGGGTGGGGAGTCCGCCGTGGATTCCGGTGGCATCCACGATGCCCTGAATGCCACAGAGGTCCACCTGGGATGCAGAGGCAAACGTCGCGGTGTTGATGGAGTTCATGAGGCCGTAAAGGACGGTCATGTTCCGGTAATAACCCTCGTCGGAGTTCTGAAGATCGAAGGTACCGTTGGTGGCGTCGTACCAGCCCACCGTCGGTGCAGGACAGGTGTTCCTCCACGGGAAGTTCTGCTTATACCTTCGGACGCTTGCGTTGATGTTCGTGTTCATCGACTTGCCCTCGTTCAGCCACTGGGCGAACGTGAAGGGTTTCATCGTGGAGCCGGGCTGGAAGCCACCAATGCCGTTGAGGTCATTTCCATTGGAATCCAGGACGTCGACGTTGAAGTTCTGGGTTTGATCGAACTTGCCCTCTTGAGGGAGCCAGACGGTGTTCTGGGCCATGCTGACAATTTGGCCCGTTCCCGGCTGAACAGAGGTGATGGACGCGCCCCACTTGTCCGGGTTGGCGCCAGCCGTGGCATCGACCTGTTGCTGGGCGACCGTCTGGGCGGTCGGATCGAGGGTGGTCTGGATGGTGAGACCGCCGCGCTGGACGCGCTTGATGCGCTCTTCCGTGGTGTCGCCATAGGCGGGGTTGTTGAAGAGCAGGTGAAGGACGTAGTCACAGAAGTACGGCGCCATGGTGGCGTACGCGCAACCCTGACGGGCCGGGGTGACCTTGGTGGTGACCGGGGTGGCTACGGCTTCGTCATACTCGGCCTGCGTGATCTTGCCTTGGTTCACCATGGCAGCGAGCACGAGGTCGCGGCGCTTCTGCGCGTTGTCCGGGTTCGCGATGGGATCGAAGGCTGAGGGGCTGTTCACGAGGCCGGCCAGGAGGGCCGCCTGCGGAAGTGTCAGGTCCTTGGCGGTGGTGCTGAAGAAGAACTTGGAGGCAGCTTCGATTCCGTAGGCGTCACGGTTGAAGAACACGATGTTGAGGTAGCCCTCAAGGATCTGCTCCTTGGAGAACTTCTTCTCCAGGGCGATGGCGAGCTTCATTTCGCGGAGCTTGTCGCCCACGCCTTTGCCGCCACCATTGAGCTTGACGTCTTCTTCGCGGTCGGACGCCACCAGGGACTCGTTGATGACGTTGTTCACGTACTGCTGCGTGATGGTGGACGCGCCCTGCTTGTTGCCGCGGGCGGTGCTGACGATGGCTCGCATGATGCCGGTGGTGTCGATACCGCCGTGCTCATAGAAACGGCTGTCCTCGATGGCGATGACAGCGTCCTTGATATAAGGGCTCATCGAGTCCAACGGGACCTTGGTCCGGTTCTCCGCATAGATCGAGGCGATCGGCGAGCCGTCCTTCGCCAGGATCGTTGTGTTCTGGCTGGGCGGATCCACCTGGAGTTCCGCCGGCAGAGTGTCAAAGAACTGGATTGAACCACTGGCGGCACTGCCCGAAACGGCGGCTGCGGGGACCAAGAGGCCCGCCACGAGGACGCCACAAATCGCGCTCACACCAAGGAAGCCTAGAATCTTTCCGAGGGTGGTGGCAGTGTCGAATAGTGGGTTCTTGCGAGTCACCATGTTTTCCACTTTACCGGCAAGGGCTAGGCTTTCTGTCATGACCAAATGGGAGTACGCCACGATTCCGCTCATTATTCACGCCACGAAGCAGATCCTGGACCAGTGGGGCGAAGACGGCTGGGAGCTTGTCCAGGTCGTCGGTGGCCCCGATGGCAAAGGCCTTGTTGCATACCTGAAGAGGGAGAAGCAGTAACCATGACCACCCCCGCAGAAACCACGTCTCCCGCGGAATCCGGCGCCCCCACGTCCGCTGTTGAGCAGCGACTGGCCGAGCTCGGATTGACCCTCCCCGAGGTCGCCGCCCCTGTTGCCGACTACGTGCCGGCCATCGTCTCCGGCAACTACGTTTACACCTCCGGACAGCTGCCCTTTATTAACGGCAAACTCGAAGCTAAGGGCAAGGTCTCCCTCGGTGAGTTGGGCACCTCCGATGAGCCCACCGTTGATCCCGACGACGCCAAGCGCTACGCCGCCGTCTGCGCCATTAACGCCCTGGCAGCAGTCAAGAGCGTCATCGGCGACCTCGACCGCATCACCCGCATCGTCAAGGTTGTCGGTTTCGTCTCTTCGGAACCAACCTTCACCGGCCAGCCCGGCGTGATCAACGGTGCGTCCGAACTCCTCGGCCAGGTCTTTGGCGACGCCGGCAAGCACGCACGCTCCGCCGTCGGCGTTTCTGTCCTGCCGCTCGACTCTCCTGTAGAAGTCGAGCTCATTGCTGAATTCAGCTAAGGAACCGGTTCACCCAATTGCCGCAGCTTGCCCGCCGCCTGTTTGTACTGCCTCCCGAACTCGAAGGGGCAGCACGGAACTGGCTTGAGCTCGGCGAGCGGACCCCCAGGGCCGCCCGCTTTGCATCGTCCGTTGTGCTTTTGCGCGACTCGCCCACCGGCTTGGAAACCTGGCTTGGTTACAGGCCAGGCTCCTCGCCGTTGGGCGTTGTCGCGTTCCCGGGTGGATCTTTGGATCCGTCCGACGACGACCCCGTAGGGTGGGTTGGCCCCTCACCCCAGCAGTGGGCTGAGCACATGGGAACGGACGACGTCGGACTAGCCCGCCGCCACGTGGTGGGCGCCATCCGCGAACTCTTCGAAGAGACCGGCGTCCTGCTCGCGGGACCCGACGCATCATCCACCGTTGAGGCCAACTCCACTGTGGACTGGATGCGCGCCCGCGAAGCCGTGGCAGCCCAGGAGAAGTCCTTCACGGAGATGCTCTCCAAACGTGGACTCTCCCTTCGCACTGACCTTCTGAAGCCCTTGGTGAACTGGCTCAGCCCGGACTTTGCGCACACCCGTTTCAACACGCGCTACTTCGCCGCGACCGTCCCCGTGAACCAGCAGCCCAGCATCCTTGGCAGCAAGGGCGTGTGGGGGCGCTGGGTCACCGCGGCCGAAGCGATTGCCCTCCGCGAGACCCCGGCACTCGGAGACGAAGTAGGCCAGCAAAACACCGTTGGCCTCACCCTCGGCCAGCTCCTGGTACCCGGCTCCGAGATCATGCTCGAGAAGATGGCTGCCTCCAACGGCTGCATCGCCTACCTGAGCTACAAGCGCAAAGCCCATGTGTACCAGGCGAAACTCGTAGACGAGGGCGGAATCCTGATGCTCGAGGTCGAAGCAGCCCGGACCATCGCTGGAGAGCCCCAGCGGGAGCGTTAAAGCCCCATTCCGACGCTCTCTCACCGATCGCCTGTTTGAGTGGGTCGCTCTCTCACCTCCCGTTGGGTTTGGGCGAACGCTCGCTCACTTTCTGTCGGTAGCCGTAGCCGGTTCGTCGTTTATCGCTCGAAGGTAGACGTCTGCGAGATGCCTCAAGTGGGGTACCAGGGCAGCTGGCGACTCGACTGTGAAATCCATGCCAAGCATGCCGATGTAGGCGGCGATGGTTTCGAGGCTGTCGGCGCCAGTGACCAAGACGGACTCGGTATCGGAGATCGACTCCACCACCCCCACAGCGTGGTTGATTCGAGCCAGGACCGCCTCTGCAGGAGCAGCTACGCGAAGGCGGGCATGCACTTTCCAACCGCTGGCGGCGATCGATTGCATCGCGAACGCGGTGTAGTCACCGCCCGGCAGGGGTAACGGGGAGAACCGACGGCGGGTACGCATCCGCGGTTCAATCCAGTCTGCGCGGAAGACGCCCCATTCATCAGAGGCAGGGTCACGCCCCACCAAGTACCAGCGCCGTTGCCAACTCAGCAGCCGATAAGGCTCCACAAGCCTGGGCGTACCTCGGTCATCGAACCGGAACCACTCGACGTCGCGGATGGCAGCGGCAATGGCGGCGAGAACTGCGTGGTTGACTTCGGGATCTTCCGCATCTGTCCCGTTGTTCTCGGGCGCGCGATCGACATTCGACAGTGCCGTAACAGTTGGCCGCAGCCGCGACGGGAGCACCTGCTCAAGTTTTGCGAGGGCGCGGGCACTCGACTCCGCAATGCCGGCGATACCGGTTGCCGTGCGGAGGCCAATAGCGACGGCGACGGCTTCCTCGTCGTCGAGGAGCAGCGGCGGTAGCTTTCCGCCGGCACCAAGGCGGTAGCCTCCCGTCGTCCCGCGGGTCGCATCCACCGGGTACCCGAGTTCGCGTAATCGATCGATGTCCTTGCGAACCGTGCGTGTTGAAATGCCGAGGCGGTGAGCGAGCTCCGTACCCGTCCAATCGGGCCGCGACTGCAGGAGCGAAAGCAGAGCCAGGAGGCGTTCAGCTGTAGAAGACATTGTGGGAAATTCCTGATTCTTTTAGGAAGAAAGGGTTCCTATATCGACCGTATCGTCTTAAGCATGATGAATATCACAGAAGCGAGTATCGATATCCGCGACTTCCGCCTGGACGTTCCCCAGGCCGAACTTGATGATCTGATGGAGCGCCTCGCCCGGACCCGGCTGCCCCGGACGGCACCTGTTGATGACTGGGACGCCGGGACGCCTAACTCCTACCTTCGCGAGGCCGTGGACGCGTGGACCACCAGCTTTGACTGGCGGACCCAGGAAGCGCGCATCAACGCCGTTCCGCACTTCACCACCGAGATCGACGGACAGCACTTCCACTTCATCCATGTGCGCTCACCACACGCTGGAGCTACGCCGCTGCTCCTGGCGCACACCTACCCTGGCTCATCCGTCGACTACCTCGACATGATCGATGAACTTACCGATCCCGTGGCGCACGGTGGCCGGGCTGAGGACGCCTTCGACGTAGTGATCCCGGATGCCCCCGGCTACGGATTCTCCAATCCTGTGGCCGAGTCCGGGTGGAACACCGCACGCGTGGCCCGAGCCTATGACGCTCTCATGCGCGGGCTTGGCTACACCCACTACGGTATTCACGGTTCTGACAACGGCGCGATGGTCGCCCGGGAGCTCGGTCTCTTGAACCCGGACGGATTCCTTGGCCTCCACGTGTTGCAGCTTTTCTCGTTCCCATCCGGTGACCCGGCCGAGTTCGAGAAGCTCGAACCGCAAGACTACGCAGGGCTCGCCCATATGGAGTGGTTCCAGTCTGTCGGGGGCTACAACACAATGAACGCGAGCCGTCCGCAGACCGTGGCTGTGGGGCTGAGTGACTCGCCTGTGGGGCTGCTGGCCTACAGCGAGTTGTTCAACTCGTTCGGAAACGGTACCTCACTGGTCCCGCTCGAGAAGATCCTTACCGAAGTGAGCGTGAACTGGTTTGCGAACGCTGCGGCAGGCATGAGCCGAAGTTACCTGGACAACGCCCGCACCCACGCCGAACCAGAGGTGAACGGGGCGCCCACCGGTGTGGCAGTTTTCAAAGACGACTTTCAGACGATCCGTGTCTTCGCCGAGCGGGACAACTCAAACATCGTGCACTGGAGTCGATTTGAGGAAGGTGGGCACTTCGCCGCATTGGAAGTGCCATCGCTCCTGGCCGGCGACATTCGAACATTCTTTGGGCTGGTTCGCGGCGCGCGGTAACGCAAGGCAAACCAAAACAAAAGAGCCGCCCCGGTACGAAACCGGGGCGGCTCTGTGGCTGAATCGCCTAGCGCGAACGCTGGCGGAGGCGCTGCATGTCGAGGATGACAACGGCGCGGGCTTCCAAGCGGAGCCATCCGCGCTGAACGAACTCAGCCAGTGCCTTATTCACGGTTTCGCGGGAAGCGCCAACCAGCTGGGCCAGTTCTTCCTGCGTGAGCTCGTGGGCAACCAGGACGCCGTCGGTAGCCGGACGGCCGAAGCGGTCGGCCAGGTCCAGGAGAGCCTTGGCAACACGGCCCGGAACGTCCGAGAAGACGAGGTCGGACAGGGAATCGTTGGTGCGGCGGAGGCGGCGTGCCAAGGCCTGCAGCAGCTGAGCGGAAACCTCGGGGCGGGTGCGGAGCAGCGCGTTGAGGCTTTCGTTCTTAAGCCCGGCCAAGCGGGTCTCCGAGACGGCGGTGGCCGTGGCGGTACGCGGGCTGGGGTCGAACAGGGCCATCTCGCCGAAGAGCTCGCCCGGGCCGAGGATGGCCAGCAGGGACTCGCGTCCGTCGGGGGAGGTGCGGCCGAGCTTCACCTTGCCGGAAACGATGAAGTAGAGCTGGTCACCCTGATCGCCTTCGCGGAACACCGATGCCCCGCGTGAGAGGTCCACCTCTGTGAGTTCGTCCGTCAGCAAGCGGAATGCGTCGTCGTCAAGGGTGGCGAAGAGGGGTGCGCGGCGCAATACCTCGATGTCCATGAAATCTCCTGAATATAAGTTTCGGTCGTGGCGCTTCAGCCATTGTTTCAGAATTTTTGGGCTTCTGTGACGTACTTGGCACGTGAAACGCTGAAACTACGCGGGTTTGGGGCGATCCAAGGCCTGTTGGCGGCCCTCAAACGGGTAATAAGCGGCTCCGGATCGTGACCGGACTAACGGTGGGCTGTCAGGGTCAACATCTAGAATTGGCGCTACCCGGCTATGAGGAGCATTGGTGTTTGGCTTGACGATATTGGATTTGGCATTGATCTTGATGCTGCTGTCCTACCTGATCTATGGCCTGCGCAACGGCTTTATGGTCACCCTGGGTGGAATTGCAGGATTTGTGGTCGGAGCCATCGCGGCTTTCGTCGCCGTCCCACTCGTCAGCGGCTGGGTGACCGACAGCGGCTGGAGATTGACCGCCACGGTGGGCGCCGCCGTCGTGCTTATCGCCTTGGGTCATGGGCTGGGAACCATGATCGGACGCAAAATCCGCCACGCTGTGCGGATCAAGCCCCTGCACGCGGTGGACAGGCTGATCGGCGGTGCGGTCAGCGTGGTGGTGGCTGCGCTGGTGATGTCCATGCTGGCGTTCAGTGTCAGTTCGCTGGGTGTGCCGTTCGTTTCGCAGCAGTTGGCCGAGTCCAGGGTTATCCGCTACATCGACAACATCACGCCGACGCCCGTCAAGAGCACCATGGCCCAGCTGCGGTCAACGGTGATTGGTGGCGGAATTCCCCAGCTCATCGAGGGCATCGGACCAGTGACTCCCGTGCCCGTTCCCAATGAGTCAACCGACACTCCGGCCTTGAACCAAGCGGCCGAATCAGTCCTCAAAATTGCAGGCACCGCCTTCGAATGCGGCCAAAACCAGACCGGTTCCGGATTCGTCGTTTCGCCCGGGCGCGTCGTCACCAATGCCCACGTCGTGGCGGGCGTGTCGCAGCCGGTCGTGGAAGTTCCCGACGGCGGTGCGTTGCCCGGTCGTGTGGTTTACTTCGACTCCCAGCGGGACATCGCGGTCCTGGCCGTGGATGGCTTGCAGTCCAGTCCGTTGCCGCTGGGCACCGACCTGCCCGATGGCAGCCCCGCGGCGTTTGCCGGGTACCCGCACGGCGGTCCGTTCCAGTCGAAACCGGCTACCGTGCAAGGGATTTCCACCATCCTGGTTCCTGACATTTACGGCAACAACCCCTCGCCGGAGTTGGTCTATAAGCTGGCCGGCGACGTCCAGCCGGGCAATTCCGGTGGCCCCCTGCTGACCATGCAGGGACAAGTGGCCGGACTGATCTTCGCCAAGACCACCACTGATGCCGCCCTTGGCTTCGCACTCACCATGGCGGACCTGGAGCCGGTGGCGGCACAGGCACCCGGCCTCAGCAGCCCGGTCTCGGCCGGTCAATGCACCCGTAAGTAGCGGTCCCTCTCTCACCTTCCGCGGCGTTTCGGCGGGCCCCCTCTCACATCGTGAGCGTTTTGAGCCAACGCTCTCTCACCTCTTGGGCACGATTCCCCGGCGCCCGCCTGCCGCTATAGATTGGGAGCCATGACTGAAGCCACTCCCGCCACCGAAGCCGGTCGCGGTACCATCCTTGTGATCAACGGCCCCAACTTGAATCTGCTGGGTACCCGCGAGCCCGAAAAGTACGGCACGTCCACTCTGGCCGACGTCGAGCAACTCGCCATGACAGCGGCTGCAGCCCATGGCTTCACCGTTGACTGTGTGCAGTCGAACCACGAGGGCGATCTCCTGGACGCCATCCATGCCGCGCGTGGCACAGCGGTCGGGATTGTCATCAATGCGGGGGCGTACACCCATACGTCCGTGGCTCTTCGGGACGCCCTGGCAGCGGTGCAGCTACCCGCCGTCGAAGTTCACATCACCAACGTCCACCAGCGTGAAGAGTTCCGCCACCACTCGTACCTGTCGGGTGTCTGTACTGCGATCATCGTCGGCGCTGGAGTGTTGGGCTACAAGCTGGCCATCGATTACCTGGCCGACGCGGTCTAACGCAGGCGGTAGGTGAGAGAAGGTTCCCGGGAGACCGTCGGTAGGTGAGAGAAGGTTCCCGGGAGACCGTCGATAGGTGAGAGAGCGTCAGAGGGCTGTGAGCCGCAGAACGATGGCGTGCTCCGGATGCAGGACGGGCATAGGGAGCCCCACTTCGCCCAGGAAACGCCCCGATGCTTCGGCACCGGTTGCCAGCCAGGGGGCCGGCTTGGCTTCGATGAACGTGTGCCCGTAGTCGGCGTCTCCCGGAGACGGGAAGATCGCCTCGACACGATAGGAACGCGAGGGATCCAGCCCCGGAATCGCCACCCGGCCCACCTGCTCGGCGAAGCCTGTGCGGGTCTTGACCACAGCGAAAAGTGCGGCCGTGGCACCTGTGGGAGTGCCGCCGTCGTGCGTGTCCGCGACAACGCCGTGCACCATCAGCGACTCGTCCGGCACATCGGCGCGCACCATTCGTCCACTGTGGATAAGCCCGCGGTGTTCCTTGTACAAAGCAATGAAGCGCTTGAGTTCCTCACGCTCGGCTCCGGTGACCGAGCGGACGTCCCACTCCATGCCGAAGTGACCGAACAAGGCCGTGATGGCCCGGAACGAAAGATCGTGCGTGCGGGCGGTGGTGTGAGACGTAGTGGGCCCGACATGCCCGCCCACCAGCTCCGGCGGAACCACCACGCCGGTCCAGCGCTGGATGGTCTGCCGCTCCAGGGCGTCGTTGCAGTCGGATGCCCACACCCGGTCCGTCCGCTCGAGGATTCCCAGATCCACGCGTCCGCCACCGGAGGAGCAGCTCTCGATCTCAACCTCCGGGTGTGCCTCGCGGAGAGCATCGAAGAGCCGGTACGCCGCCAGCGTTTGCTCATGGACCGAGGCCCGGCCGGCATGACCGTGCTCCAGGAGGTCGCGGTTCTGGTCCCACTTGAGGTAGCTGATGTTGTTGCCGCGCAGGAGCGCGTCGATCCGGTCGAAAACGTAGCTCCAGGCCTCCGGGTTCACCAGGTCGATGACGTGCTGCTGCCGCCATTCCAGGGGCAGCCGGCCACCGTCCTTGTGCGAAGCCGCGGACGGACCCACGATCCACTCGGGATGAGCCCGGGCAATGTCGGAGTCGAGGTTGACCATTTCCGGCTCCACCCACAGCCCGAACTCCATGCCGCGCGAGGTCACGGCGTCGATGAGCGGTGTCAGCCCGTCGGGCCACACAGTTTGGTCCACGTACCAGTCGCCCAACCCGGCGTGGTCGTCGCGGCGCCCGCGGAACCAGCCGTCGTCGAGCACGAACCGTTCGACGCCCAGGTCTGCAGCCGACTCGGCCAGCTCGACCAGGGTATCCAGATTGTGGTCGAAGTAGACCGCTTCCCAGGTGTTGAGGACCACTGGACGCGGCTTGCCCGAAAGCGCACCGACGTGATGCGGCCGCGCGCGGAACCAGCTGTAGAACGCCTCGGTGATGCCATCCAGGCCGCGGTCTGAGTACGCCGCGAACAGTGCAGGGGTGGTGTAGCTTTCGCCGGGCTGGAGCACCACTTCGGCGGGTCCCAGGAGCTCCGAACCGCCCACCATGGTTCGCCCGTCCGCAACGTTGTCCGCGAATTGCTCATGGTTCCCGCTCCACGCCAGGTGCGTTGCCCAGACCTTGCCGTGCCTGTTGCCGAAGCCGGCCGTTCCCGCGGCGAGCAGGAGCGAGGAGTCGTGCCCGGTGCGGCCGTGCCGGCCCGTTCGGACCCACGTTCCCTGCTGGATGGCCCGGCGCTGCGGGTGGCGTTCGCGGCACCAGCGTCCGGTCAGGTCCAAAAGTTCGACGGCGTCCGGCGCCACCGGGAGCATCGTCGCCAACTCGTCCAGCTGGAAGGGCGACGTGCCGTCGTTGCTGGCCGTGTGCTTGAGTTCGAGAAGCCCGCCCGGGTGCAGGGTGAGGTTGCTGGTCACCGTGATACCGGCGTCGGGATCCGACTGAATCACGACGGCGGTGGTGCCGTCCGTCGTCGCACTCACCAGGCGAAGGCGTACTGAGAAATCAAAGCCGGGTACGCCTTCGGATATCCGGTGACCGCGAAGCCCGGGCCGGCCCTGCCACGACGACGAAGCCTGCGGGAGGAGTCCCGCAGGAACGTTCGCGTCGATCGAGGACGGCGGGATGGGCTCGTTGAGGATCGCCAGGTCAGGCAGGGCGTCGCCCAGGTCAGCTCCCCAGTGGGTTATCTCAGCCTCTCCGCGGTGGGTGCTGATCACCAGGCTGGTACCTGCGGAACGGAGATGGAGCGGTTGCATGGATGTGAGTCACTTTCAAATCGGGTCATATGGGGAGTTGTGGGGCCCGCTCTGCGCGCTTCGCGACGGAAATAACGCGCAGAGCGGGCCTCACAACGGGTGGGGTTACTTGAAGAGGTTGTTGACTTGGTCGTTGGCTTCAGTCAGCGAGGAGGCAGGTTTCTTGCCGGAGATGACAGCATCCATTGCTGGCTTCATGATGCCATCCACCTTGGCAGCCTTGTCAGCGATCGGGAAGAGGAACGTGGTGCCATCCTTCACGTGTGTAGTGAAGGCCGAGACGTCGGTGCCCTTGTCAGCGAAGGCCTTGGCTGCGATCTCGGAGGAGCTGGCGATGGCTGGGAACACGACGGCCTTGCTGGCCACCACGTCCTGGCAGGCCGTGGAGCCGAGATATTCAACCCATTTGACGCTGGCTCCGGGGTTCTTGGTGCCTGCCCAGATGGAGTCGGCCAGGCCGTTGAACATGGACGCGCGCTTGCCATCAGGGCCCTTGGGAGTGGGGGCGAAGGCCGTTTGGATGCCCTTGTAGGTTTGGTATTGCCCGATCAGCCAGTCACCGTTGGTGTTGATGGCAGCCTTACCGGCACCGAAGCTGTCCGGCATGCTTGCGCCCACCGTGGTTTCGAGCTTGGGCATGTAGCCCTTGTCCACCAGTCCGGCCCACCAGGCGATGGTTTCCTGGAAGCGGGGGTCGTCGTAGTTGAACTTGGTGCCCCACGGGTTCTTATCAGTTGCGGTCCAGCCCGTGGTGGCGGTGAGGAAGCTCCACTCGGTCTGGCCCTGGCCCGAACCACTGCCCGTCAGGCCCAGTCCGTAGGTGGCTACGTTGTTCTTGTCGAAACCCGATTCGTCGCCGCGCTTGCCGTTCTTGTCCACAGTCAGGTGGGCGATGGTCTTCTCGTAGCTGCCGCCGTCCTTCGGGTTCCAATCAAGCGAAGCCATCTGCTCTGCCGAGATTCCGGCGGCATCCGTCATGGCCTTGTTGTAGAACAGGCCCACGGTGTCCCAGTCCTTCGGCAGGCCGTAGCGCTTGCCGTCCTGGCCTACCCAAAGTTCCGGGAGTCCCTTGGTGTAGGCGTCCAGCTTGATGCCGTCCTTCTCCACGGCCTCGTCCAGGGACAGCAGCTGCTTCTTGGCGGCATATTCCGGGTACTTGGAGAGGTGGTTGGTGAAGACGTCCGGGGCTGTTCCGGCAACGAATCCGTTGGTCAGGGTGGTCCAATAATCGTCCCAACCGCGCTGGGTGATCTTGACCTTGATGTCCGGGTTGGCCTTGGTGAAGTCGTTGGCACATTGCTGGTACGCCGGGAGTTGGTTGGCGTCCCAGAGCCAGTAATTGATTTCACCCTTGGCCTCGGTGGAGGCGGGGGCGGAACCGCCACAGGCGGACAGGGTCAGGGCGATGGCGGCGGCAGCAGCGGCGACGCCGAGGGTTTTCTTCATGACGAACCTTTCAAGAGGGGATGCGGGTTACTTGATTCCGGAGAATCCGATGGAGTTGACTACCTTCTTGCCGAAGGCGATGAACAGCAGGAAGATCGGGAGCGCTGCGACCAGGGTCCCGGCCATGAGCCCGGACCAGTCCAGGGCGCCTTGGGGGGACTGGGACTTGAAGACGCTGAGGCCAACGGTGAGCACCCGGACGTTCTCGTCCTGGCCCACCAGCAGCGGCCAGAAGTACTCGTTCCACTGACCGATAAAGGTCAGCAGCACCAGCGTGGCGATAGGGGCTGCGGCGTTGGGAAGCACAATCTGGAAGAAGATGCGCAGGTGCTTGGCGCCGTCGAGCATTGCCGCTTCCTCCACCTCGCGGGACATGCTGAGGAAGAACTGGCGGAGGAAGAAGATGGCGAACGGGGTCATGAACAGGAACGGCAGGGACATCCCGGCCATGGTGTTCAACAGCCCAAGGTTCTTGATCATGAGGAAGTTCGGCAGCGCCGTAAAGATCGGCGGGACCATCATGGTGGTCAGGAAGACGGCGAACACTTTGTTCCGGCCCGGCCAGCGCAACCGTGAAAAGGCATAGGCGGCCATAGCGCTGAAGAACACTTGGCCGGCTGTGGTGATGCTGGCGAAGATGACCGAGTTCCGGAGGTAGAGCCAGAAGTTGATGGCCGCGCCGGAACCGCCGTCGGCGATTGCCTCTTCGGTGGTCTGCAGGCCCAGGACGCGCTTGAAAGCGCCCCAGCTGAAGTCGGCGGGCAGGAGGTTCCCGGCGTTGGAGGCCAGTGCACTGTTGCTCGACAGTGCCGTCCGCAGCATCCAGAGGAACGGGGCAACGGTCACGGCGACGGCGACGGCGACAAGCACCCACGCGCCGATCCGGCGCCAATTGAGGGGCTTCTTGCGGCGATTGCGGGGAAGGGTTGAGGTAGTCATGGCGGTTTCCTTAGTCCACATCCGGCTTAGTCCAGGTCCGATTCGTTGCCTTTGAGGAACTTCATTTGCACGAAGGCCACCAGGGCGAGGATGACGAACAGGATCACGGAGAGGGCGGATGCGTAGCCGAAGTCGGACTCCCCGAAGGCTTTTTGGTAGATGTACATCTGGATGACGCGGGAGGCGTTGACGGGTCCGCCGTTGGTGGTGACGGCCACGGTGTCGAACACTTGGAAGGAACCGATCACCGTGACCACCAGCACCAGTACCAACACGGGGCGGAGCAGCGGCATGGTGATGCTCCAGAACGTTCGTGCCGGGGACGCGCCGTCGAGGTTTGCTACCTCGTAGAGGTGGTTCGGGATGGATTGCAGGCCGGCGAAAATCAGGAGCGCGGTGTACCCCATGTGCCGCCAGACATTCACGAAGGCGATGGTGGGGATAGCCCATTGTTCGCTGCCGAAGAAGGCGACGCGGGGGAGGCCCACCCAGCTCATGACTTCGTTGACGATGCCCAGTTGATAGTCGAGCATCCAGAACCAGAGGAGGGCGACGATCACGTTGGCCACCAGGAATGGCAGCAGCAGCGCGCCACGAATGAAGGTGGATTTGGCGACGCGGTGCATCAGCAGGGCCAGGCCCAGGGCGATAACGGTCTGGAATCCGATGTTGAGTGCGACGTACTGGAGCGTGACGCCCATGGCGTTCCAGAACAGTTCGTCGGCGAAGATGGCGGTGTAGTTCTTGATCCCGATCCAGGTGGGCTCGCCCAGGATGCTGTATTCGGTGAAGCTGAGGTAGATACCGCGGATGGTGGGGATAAGGAAGAACGCCACGAAGCCAATGAGCGCCGGGAAGATAAAGAAGAGGGCGATTCTGAGGTCGCCGAGACGGCTGGTCATGCTCCGTTTGGCGGGTTGAAGCTTGCGTCCGTGGTTGGCTCCGGAACGCCCCGAAGCTTTCCCCGGTTGCTTGGTTAGCGTGGTCATCGTCGACCCTTTCCTGACTGTGATGTGAATAACAACCTGGACTGGAATCTACACGAGTAGATTTGATCAGCACAAGGGTTCACGGCAATTTTTGGTGAGAAATGTTCGAATGTGTTCTATCTGTTGACTCGTGTAGATCGCGGTGGAAGACTCATGTGAAACCTAAAAGGGGACGCTTCGATGGGCTGCGCGGCAGCTTCAAGGAAAGGTAAACAATGACGTTTTCGATCGGTGTAGTGGGTGTCGGACAGTTCGGCAGCCAGTTCGCACATTTGTTCAAGCTCCACCCCGGTGTCAGCGCGGTCTACGCCGTGGATGAGCTCCCGGAGCGCGCCGCCGCAGCCCAGGAACGCTGGGGCTTGGATGGTGTCAAAGCCAGCTTTGATGAGTTGTTGGAGTCCGACGTCGATGCTGTCGCCATCTTCACGCAGCGGTGGACCCACGGTCCTTTGGTGGAGCGTGCGCTGCGCGCCGGAAAGCACGTCTATTCGGCGGTGCCGATGGCGATCTCGGAGGAGGAAATCGCTCGCATCATCGAGGCCGTCCGAGAGACGAAACTGGTCTACGCGATGGGGGAGACCAGCTACTACAACCCCGCCACCGTCTACGCCAGGCAGCAGCATGCAGCCGGCAAGTTCGGCCGGATCTTCTATACAGAGGGCGACTACGTCCACGACATGGATCTGGGATTCTACGAGGCCTACCAGTACAGCGGTGGAGAACGGTGGAAGGAAACCGCCAGCTACCCGCCCATGCTGTACCCGACGCACGCCATTGGCGGTGTCCTCGGCGCCGTGCCGGGCCACGCCGTCAGTGTCAGCTGCATCGGCGTGAAGGACCAGCGCGGCGACGGCGTCTTCGACAAAAACGTCAGCATGTTCGCCAACGACTTTTCGAACGCCACGGCTTTGTTTGAAATGAACGACGGCGGTGCGATGCGCACCAACGAGATGCGCCGCGTCGGCTATCCCTCGCATATCCGTGAGTCCCGCTTCCGCTTCTTCGGCACGGACGCCAGTTTTGAACAACTAGCCACCACCACGGTCTGGCAGGACAAGTCCACTGTGGAGGACGTCTCCGAACAGGTGGAAACCAAGCCGACCATGTCTGCCGATGATCCGTCCTTGGCAGATGTGGCACCGGAACTGCGCGATGCCTTCATCTCGGGCCTGGCGCCCGTCCATGACCAGTCCCGCCTACCCCAGGAGTTCCTCGGTGCACCCAACGGGCACGAAGGAAGCCACCAGTTCCTCGTGGATGACTTTGTGACCGCGGTGAACAACCGGACACTGCCACCGGTCAACGCCTGGGTGGCGGCCCGGTTCACCCTCCCCGGGATCATCGCCCACGAGTCCGCCCTCCGCGGCGGTGAACGTCTTCCCATCCGCGACTTCGGTGATGCTCCCATCCACTAGCTAGCATTTACCCCATGACCACTTCAGCAGTACAAACCCCGCGCGGCCCGGTAACACGCAAAGACGTGGCCCGGTACGCCGGGGTGAGTACCGCCGTCGTGAGTTATGTGGTGAACGGTGGTCCTAAGAACGTTGCGCCGGCAACGGAAGCCAAAGTGCGCGACGCCATCCGTATCCTCGGGTACCGTCCCAACGCGGCAGCGCGGGCGTTGAAGCTGGGGTCCAGCGAGACCATCGGCGTTGTGGTGCCGGACAACACCAACCCCTTCTTCACGCATCTGGCCCATGCCGTGGAAGAGGCGGCATCGGAACTGGGCTACGGAATGGTGCTGACCAATTCCGATGGCAGCCTGACCCGTGAGCGCAAGAACATCCGTACCTTGGCCGCACGACAGGTGGACGGCGTCTTCCTGGCCAGCTGCGTCTTCGACCCCGATGTCACGGAGTTGGAAGCCTCGGAAATCCCGTCGGTCCTGTTGAACAACGCAGGATCTCCTCCGGGTTTTGCCAGCGTGGGCGTGGATCTGGAAGCCGGTGGTCGTGCCGCCGTCGAGCACCTGATAGGGCATGGTCACAAGAACATCGGGCTGGCCATCGGTACCAATACCGGAAACCAGTTGGACGGGCGCGAAGTGGGCTGGCTTGCCACCCTGCGTGAGGCGGGCCTGCCGGACGGGCCCATGCTGCACAGCCCCTTCACCCGGCCTGGTGGGTACGAAGTCGGCAAGCGATTCCTGTCCATGTCCAACCGGCCCACTGCGATCTTCGCCAGCAACGACATGCAAGCCATCGGCATCCTCCGGGCCTTCCACGAGGCCGGAGTGCGGGTGCCCGAAGACATGGCATTGGTGTCCTTCGACGGTTCCTTGGACTCCGAATACAGTTGGCCTGCACTGACCACGGTGTCCCAACCGGTCCAGCTGATGGCGGAGGCCGCCGTTCGGGCCTTGGTGGGGAAGGACCGAGCGGAAGAACCGCAACACCACATTCTGCCGACCGAGCTGATCATCCGGCAGTCCTGCGGCTGCAAATAGCACCCTCTCTCACCGATTCGCCTGTTCGGCCCGATGCTCTATCACCTTTCACGGCCGCTCCTTGAGGGTCGGGCGGGAG
>NZ_JAJOHP010000060.1:0-30622 GCF_021109375.1 Arthrobacter sp. AK01 | reverse complement strand
CCCCCCCCCCCCCCCCCCCCCCCCCCCCCCCCCCCCCCCCCCCCCCCCCCCCCCCCCCCCCCCCCCCCCCCCCCCCCCCCCCCCCCCCCCCCCCCCCCCCCCCCCCCGCGCCGCCCCCCCCCCCCCCCCCCCCCCCCCCCCCCCCCCCCCGTCGTAGTTTTCACTAACGCGTCATTTTTTGCCCTGGTTGGCTACCGCGAGGATGGCCTGGGCTGCTGCTTCGGGATCCAGGTACGTACCGCCCGGGTTGATCGGCTGGAAGTCCTCGTCCAGCTCGTACACCAGCGGGATACCCGTGGGGATGTTCAGCGAAGCAATGGCGTCGTCGCTGATGCCATCAAGGTGCTTGACCAGCGCGCGCAGGGAGTTGCCGTGTGCCGTGACCAGGACGGTCTTGCCGGCCTTCAGGTCTTCCTTGATGTCCGATTCCCAGTAGGGAAGGAGACGGACCAGGACGTCCTTGAGGCATTCAGTGCGCGGCAGGGCGTCGCCGAGATCCGCGTAGCGGACATCGTGTGCCTGGGAAAATTCGCTGTCGTCGGACAGGGGCGGCGGCGGGGTGTCGTAGCTGCGGCGCCATTCCATGAACTGCTCTTCACCGAACTCGGCGAGGGTCTGGGCCTTGTCCTTGCCCTGCAGTGCGCCGTAGTGGCGCTCGTTGAGGCGCCAGTCGCGCCTGACCGGGATCCAGCCGCGGTTGGCCTTGTCCAGTGCCATGTTGGCGGTGTTGATGGCACGCTTCAGGAGCGAGGTGTAAAGGACGTCCGGGAGGATGTTGTTCTCAACCAGGAGTTCCCCACCGCGCACTGCTTCTTCGCGGCCTTGGTCGTTCAGGTCAACGTCCACCCAACCGGTGAACAGGTTCTTGGCGTTCCAGTCGCTGTGGCCGTGGCGCAGCAGAATCAGCTTGTAAGTCATGGTTTTCATCCTAGCTGAGCAGCTCCATTACCTGCCGGGCATTACGGCCGCGCGAGATAAAGTGGGGGCCGTGGTGCAAAAAGCGGAACGGGTGGGCTCTCCCCGAAGTCGGGGCGGGAAGCCCGTAGGGAATATCACCCGCGGCACGACCAATCCCAACCGCATGCGGCGCCTGGACCGCTGGCTTGCCGGGCCGCAAGCCTGGCGGCTTCGCGCCGCCGTCGAGCCCCTGGTGGTGGACCTGGGCTATGGCGCTTCGCCGACTACCGCCGTCGAACTTTTTGAACGGCTGCAGGCCGTCAGGCCGGATGTCCGGGTCTGCGGGATCGAGATTGAACCGGAGCGCGTCCGGACAGCGAAGCCCCTGGAGCGGCCGGGGCTGAGCTTCCATGTGGGCGGATTCGAAGTCCCGGTGCCCGGAAAGCCCGTTCTGGTCCGCGCCTTCAACGTACTGCGGCAATACGAGGAAGCTGACGTTGCCGGAATCTGGAGCCTGGTGCAGTCGCGGCTTGCTCCGGGCGGGCTGTTCATCGACGGCACGTGCGACGAGATTGGCCGCCGCGTCACGTGGGTGGCGCTGGATTCCGAGCGACCGTTGAGCCTGAGCTTTTCTGTCCGGTTTGGCAGTTTTGAGCTGCCGTCGGACGTTGCTGAGCGGTTGCCGAAAGCCCTGATCCACCGGAACGTGCCCGGTGAAGCCATCCACGCGTTCTTGCAGGCCATGGATAAGGCATGGCTGGAGGCGGCGCCGTTGGCGTCCTTCGGAAACCGGCAGCGATGGACCGGAATGTGCCGTTCATTGCGCGACGCCGGGTGGCCACTGCAGGATGGCCCCTCGCGGTGGCGCCTCGGTGAACTGACCGTGGCGTGGGACGCCGTGGCGCCTCAGCAGCGGCCGGATTGACCAGTAACGCCTTTTACCAGGGGCCGTACGGGCCGACGTTGCGGTTGCCGCCGCTGCCTGCTTCACGCAGGGCTGGACGGACATCGGCCAGGTACACGCACGCCGCAGTGACGGCGGCGATGCCGAAGAGGCCCAGGCCGCTTCCGCCGGTGAAGACCGTCAGGGCGCCGATCGCAAAAGCGACGCCGGTGAGGGCGGTCCAGAACGTCTTGGTCCGCTTGGAGGCAGCCACGAAGAGCGTCGGCCGGTGGCGCAGGCAGTCCGCGAAGGCCCACACTTCCAGGGCGAGGGCCACCAAGCCGAGGATGAAGTAGACCCCGTTGGTGACGTAGGCAATCAAGAGTTTTCCGTCCACGCCCTTTAGCCTAGCCGTCCAGCGACTTCAGCGCTTGCTCAAGGTCGGACCAGAGGTCTTCCACGTTCTCGATTCCGACGCTCAAGCGGACCAGGTTCTCCGGAACGCTAAGCGGCTCGGCCGTGTGCCGGCGTCGGCGCTCAATCAGGGACTCCACCCCGCCAAGCGACGTGGCCGGAAGCCACAGCTCCAGCGCACGGACCAGCTCGTCGGCGGCGTCGGCACCACTGCGGTGCTCGTCGCCTGTGATCTGGATGCAGAGGATGGAGCCGAAGCCCTTCATCTGGACCTTGGCGCGCTCGTGCCCGGGATCTGTGGGGAGGCCCGGGTAGCGGATGGTTTCGACGCGTGGGTGGGTGCTGAGGCGTTCTGCGAGCGTCGCGGCCGAAGCCTGCGAACGTTCAATCCGAAGCGCCAGCGTGCGGAGGCCACGCAGTGCCAGCCAGGCTTCGAACGGGCCGGCGATTCCACCGTGGATGATCCGGTGATGAAGAAGGGTGGCGCGCAGCTCCGGGTTGGACGTGACGAGGGCGCCCAAAACGACGTCCGAATGTCCGGCCAGGTATTTGGTCACCGAGTGGAGCACGACGTCGGATCCCAGGCTGAGCGGCTGCTGCACCAACGGCGTGGAGAACGTGTTGTCCGTGACCACGATGGCTCCCACGGCGTGGGCGGCATCGGTGAGCGCGCGGATATCGGCGATACCGAGCATTGGGTTGGTGGGGCTTTCCAGCCAGAGGAGGTCCGCCTGCTTGCCGCTTTCAGGACTGATGAGCGATTTCACGGCATCGGTGTCCGTGATGTCCACCGTGCGCAGTTCCAGGAAGCCCTTCTCTGCCAGTTCCGTTGCCATCACTAGCGAACCCGCATAGCTGTGGGACGGCATCACGACGACGCCACCGGCAGGTACCAGGGAGAGGGCCGAACTGACTGCCGCGAGACCCGATGCGTAGAGCAGCCCCGGGAGGGTGGCGCCCTCCAGCTTGGCCAGCGCGTCCTCGAAAGGATCCCACGTGGGGTTTGCATAGCGTCCGTAGCCGCGGTCTCCCTCACCCAGCGCACCGGTTCCGAAGTATGTGGAGGACAAGACGATGGGCGGATTCACCGGCTCATCGTGGGCCCGCTCGGGGCGGCCAGCCGCAACCACGACGGTTTCCGGAGACAAGTCGGCGGCGTGCTGATCGGAAAGGCTCATGGTTTCAGCGTAGTCGCGGCCACCACTGTGGATGAAAGGCGTTACGCGCCTTTGATGTCAGGGAAGCTCGGTAGGCTAGACGCGTGAGTATTCAGAGCCCAGGTCTTTTCATCGCCTTCGAGGGCGGGGACGGAGCGGGCAAGTCCACCCAGGCCGCCCGGCTCTCTGACGCCCTTGAGTCGCGGGGATTTTCCGTGCTGCGCACCCGCGAGCCCGGCGGCACTCCCATTGGCGAGAAGTTGCGTTCCCTGGTTTTGGACCACGGCCACGGCACCATCGATGCCCGCACCGAAGCCCTCATGTTTGCCGCCGCCCGCGCCGCCCATGCCAGCCAGGTGATCCGTCCCGCCCTGTCTGAGGGGACGGTGGTCATCACTGATCGCTACGTGGACTCCTCAGTTGCCTATCAAGGTGCCGGCCGTGGCTTGGGCGCCGATGGCGTCTTGACCTTGAACGAGTGGGCCACGGAAGGTTTGCGTCCGGACCTGACAGTATTGCTCGACGTCGACCCTTCCGACGGCCGCCAGCGCCGGACCGCCGGGGACGCCACCGAAGACAGGCTCGAATCCGAGCCTGATGCTTTCCATTCGGCCATCCGCCACGCGTTCCTGGACCTCGCAGAGGCTTCGCCGTCGGGCTACCTTGTCCTGCCGGCACGCGCGGACATCAACACCCTCGCCGCGCAGATCCTGGATCGGGTGGAATCGCTGCTGGCTGACCGAGTTCCCGGCGACCGTTCGTGAGCGTCTGGGACGACCTTCAGGGGCAGGCGCCCGTCGTTGCGCAACTGAAGCAGGCTGCGCAAGGCGAAACCGGCCTCACCCATGCGTGGCTGTTTACCGGACCTCCTGGATCCGGCCGTTCCAACGCGGCCAAGGCCTTCGCCGCTGCCTTGAACTGCGAGCAGGACGACGTCACCCTTAGAGGCTGTGGGGAGTGTGCCGCGTGCCACACTATCCTTGGCGAGACGCACTCCGATGTGACATTCGTGCGGACCGAGAAAGTCACCATCACCATTGACGAAGCCCGCGAACTGGTCTCCAAGGCTGGCGACCGGCCTGCCACTGGCCGGTGGCGGATCATTGTGGTGGAGGACGCGGACCGCATGGCCGAACGCACCACCAACGTCCTGCTGAAGGCGATCGAGGAACCCACGCCCCGCACCATCTGGATGCTGTGTGCCCCCTCCCCCGCCGACGTCCTGGTCACCATACGCTCACGATGCCGTCCGGTGAGCCTCCGGCTTCCGCCGGCGTCCGACGTCGCCGATCTCCTGGTCAGGCGCGACGGCATCGATCGCCAACTCGCGGACATAGCAGCCCGCGCCGCCCAAAGCCATATCGGCATCGCCAGGCGACTGGCCCGCGACGCTGACGCTCGCCAACGCCGTTTGGATACGGTCCGCATTCCACTCGGCCTTCGTGGCGTCACCGCTGCGGTGATGATGGCCGAGAAGCTGGTCAAGATTGCCACCGACGAGGCCAACAGCTCCAATGACGAACGTGACGCCGCGGAGAAGATCGCGCTGCTGGCGAGCCTCGGCGCCCCCGAGTCCGGCACGCTGCCGCCCTCCATGCGCAGCCAGGTCAAGCAGCTCGAAGACGATCAGAAACGGCGGGCAAAACGCTCCATCACTGACTCGCTGGACCGCACCCTCACTGATCTGCTGTCCTTCTACAGGGACGTGCTGATCATCCAGCTGGGGAACGCCGTAGAGCTGGTCAACGTTGAGCTCAAGAGCGATCTTGAAGACTACGCGGGCCACTCAAACCCCGAAACCACGTTGGCCCGGATGGACGCCATCAACAAAGCCCGCGTCCGTATCACCACCACCAATGTGGCCCCGCTGTTGGCGGTCGAGTCCATGGCCACAAGTCTCATCCAGCAATAGGAGAATCCATGAAGTCCGCACCCCGCCGGTCCGCCGATGCCCCTTCAAGGGACCGGTCTGCCCGGCGTGGGGCCGGCCGCGGCTTCGTGGCGACGTGTGTTGCCGTTGCCGCCGCGCTGGTATTGAGCGCCTGCACCCTGCCGTTCATGCCAACGCCCACGGCCAAGCCGTCCACCAGCACCGTGGATCCATCCATCGCAGCATCAGCGCCCAAGGGCTTGGAGAAGTTCTATTCACAGCCGGTGGAGTGGAGCTCCTGCGAGAACGGCTTCCAGTGCGGCAAAGTCCAGGTACCCAAGGATTACGCCAACCCGGCATCCGGGGAAATCACACTCGCCGTCATCAAGTTGCCCAGCACCGGCAATAAACAGGGGTCGATCCTGGTCAACCCCGGCGGTCCCGGTGGCTCCGGGGTGGACTACGTCAGGGACGCCGGCAACACCAATTTCACCGAGAAAGTGAAGTCCAACTTCGACCTCGTCGGCTTCGATCCCCGTGGTGTGAAACGCTCCGCCCCCGTCACCTGCATGAGCGATGCCGAACGTGACGCGGCCCGCGAAAAGGTGTTCCGGAAGAATACCGACGAGGGACTGGAGGCTGCACTGGCCTTCAATAAGTCCTTCGCTGAGCAGTGCTCAGAGCAGACCGGGGATGTCCTGGGGCACATTGATACCGTGAGCGCGGCCAAGGACCTGGATATCCTGCGCGCGGTGGTCAACGACGCCAAACTCAACTACCTTGGCTTCTCCTACGGCACCTTCCTTGGATCAACTTATGCTGCACTCTTCCCCGACAACGTTGGCCACCTCGTCCTGGATGGCGCCGTGGATCCGTCCATCACCAACGAGGAACTGACCGCCGGACAGGCCCGGGCGTTCGAAAGAGCCATCCACACCTATGTGGCCAGTTGCCAGGGACAGAACCAGTGCCCGCTGAGCGGCTCCGTGGACAACGGAGTCCAGGAAATCAGGGACCTCATCAATGCCGTGGACCAGAACCCCCAGACCGCCAAGGACGGCCGCTTGGTGACCAGCAACGACTTCGTCAACGGCCTCATCCTGCCCCTCTACAACGACCAAAGCTGGCCGGCCCTCACCCAGGCCCTGGAAAGCGCCTTTTCCGGTGATGTGTCCCAGATGATGCGGCTTGCCGATCTGGGCGCCGACCGCGAACCCAATGGCACGTACAGCTCAAACTCGGCTTTCGCGTTCCAGGCCATCAACTGCCTGGACTACCCCATGGTTACCGACACTGCCGGCATGCGGGCCGAGGAAGCACGCCTTATCCAGGACTCCCCCACGTTCGGCTCGTTCTTCGCTTACGGCGGGGTCAACTGCAAGGACTGGCCGTACAAGAACACCCGCACGCCCGCGCCGGTCGAATACAACGGCTCCGCTCCCATCGTGGTGGTTGGCACCACAGGGGACCCCGCCACTCCGCTGGAGTGGTCGCAGTCGCTGCGCAAGCAGCTGGAGAACGCCTCACTTGTCACGTGGGAGGGTGAGGGGCACACAGCCTACGGCCGCTCGAACTCCTGCGTCAGCACCGCCGTCGACGATTACTTTGTTGACGGGAAGCTGCCGCAGGACGGCCTCAAATGCTAGCAGTGCCGGGCTTCCCGCTTCTCCACCAAGAGCGGGAGCTGCTTGATGGAATCCACGACGACGGTGGCGCCGGCCGCGCGTAAGGTCGTCTCCGAGTGCGAGCCAGTGAGGACTCCGGCCACCAACGACGCACCTGCACGGACGCCGGAAAGCATGTCCGAGCTGGTGTCGCCCACCACGGCCACCTCGCGGACGTCATCGAGGTCCAGGGCGAGTACCGCAGTCAGGATCATGTCCGGGTAAGGCCGCCCCCGCCCTGCATCCGCCGGACACAAGCTGAGGTCCGCCAAGCCCATCCACCCGAGGGATTCCAGGACCATGTTCTGGGTGTGGCGGCCGAACCCTGTTGCCAGGCAAACCTGCATGCCGGACTCACGCATCCACAAAATGGCGTCCTCCGCGCCCGGAATGGCGCGGACACCGCCGTCGTCGATCATGTGGTCGTATGCCTTCTCGAAAACCTTGTTGGCGCTTTCGGCAATTACGGCTTCCTCGAAGAGGTGGTGGAAGACGGTCAATTTCGAGAAGCCCATGGTGTCCCGGGCGTAGCCGAGCATGCTCTCGAACCTACTGCTGCCCGGCTCGATGCCGTGTTCCACCAGCGCCTGGGACATGGCCCGCTCGGTGCGGCCATCGTCGGTGATGGTTGTCCCCACCATGTCCACCACGGCCAGCCGCAGCCGGTTGGGTGCGTGGCTGGTGTCCCTGGTGAATTCATCCCGATTCAATGCGTCCCCGGTCATTGAGCGGCTCCCTCGTCTGTTGTGAGTGGCGGGCGGACCTCGCCACGGTTGATTTCCCAGCTTCCGGCGGCAGGGAAACGCCCGCCTGAACCCGGCCCGACGCCCGGGTGAACATCCCCGCAACGGCCGCCACTGCCCTCGTTTTGACCCGGGTGCTGTGCCTCTATTACAGTTATGTCTTGCGTGATCGCCCGGGAAACCGGTGATGGACGCGGTGCTTCCTTAGCTCAGTCGGTAGAGCGTTTCACTCGTAATGAAAAGGTCATCAGTTCGATTCTGATAGGAAGCTCGGTATAAGCCCCGGATAAACCCTTGCACTAGGGTTTTCCGGGGCTTTTCGCTTGCTACGTCCCGCGCGGTGGCGGACGTAATGATGGAAATATCGAACATTCACCAAAGTTCCAGAAATGTTCGAAATATAGGTCATTTTGAGCAATGAGCCGTATGATCGATTTATGGAACATTCCGATGAGCTGACGCCGTTCTACCGGGCTGTGGATGCCACCTCCCTTGGGCGGTCCATCGCCGATGCCCGCAAAGAAGCCGCTATCACGCAGCAGGAACTCGCCGTGAAACTAGGTGTCACCCGCGGAACCATCGTACGTCTCGAAGCCGGCGGAGCAGTCTCGGTGGTCGTAGCCATGCAGGCCATCCGGGCGGTGGGCCGCGACGTGGCTTTGGTACCGCGCTTTTCCAAGCTGCAGGTGCGGCCGTGAGCCCCCGCAAGACCCTTGACGTGTACCTGCGCGGGGACCGCATCGGTGAGCTGCGCGGCAGCGGCCTCAAGCTGTCCTTCCAGTACGACCCGCAGGTGCTGGCAACCTACGGTGCCGGGTCCATCCTGCTGTCCCTGTCCCTGCCGCTGGCCAGGAAACGCCTGGACGGGGTGGAGGTCTACAATTTCTTTGACGGGCTCCTGCCAGAAGGCCAGGTCCGTTCCAATCTGGCCAAGGAACACGGTGTCACTGTCCCGGACGCCTTTGGGCTGCTCCGTGTCTTGGGCGCCGACTGCGCCGGCGCCGTTCAGGTTCTGCCGCCCGGGGAACCCCCCGCACGGGAGGGCGCTGCTGCGCCCATGACCGAAGAAGAGGTCATCGGCGTGGTTGAATCCCTCCCGACATGGGACCTGCCGGATGACTTCCTGGTCACTGCGTCACTGGGCGGCGTCCAGTCCAAGGTACTGCTGTCCCGACACGGCGACGGCTGGGCTTGGCCGGGCCGTGGTTCGGTGTCGACCCACATCATCAAGCCCGAACCACTTGACTCCACCATCCCGGATCTGCTCCCCGCTGAGGACTGGGCCTTGCGGACAGCAGCAGCGGCAGGGCTTCCCGCGGCCAATGCCCATCTGGAAACCTTCGGGTCGCGTCGGGCCATCGTCGTGGAGCGCTTCGACCGCACAGGCGAGGGCGATCGGCTGCACCAGGAAGACTTCACCCAGGCCCTGGCCCTGGCCAGTGAAGCGAAGTACGAAGGCACCACCGCACCGCCCTCGCGCCTGACCCGGCTGGTCAACGCCGCGGCGCCGCACACCCGCGACGAGGCCGCGTTTCGCCGTGACCTGTTGCGCGCCGTGACTTATAACCTGCTGATCGGCAACGGCGATGCACACTCCAAGAACTACTCCCTTACCCTCCACGACAATGGAGAAGTGCTGCTGGCACCCCTCTATGACGTGGCGCCAACCCTGCTGCTGTACCAACCGAGCGGCCTGGCCGGGCACTCTGTCAGCGGCCAGATCCGGCTGAGCTACATCACCTTGGAACATCTGGTCGCCGAAGGGACCGCCTGGGGCATGGACGCCGACGATGCGCGGCAGACCGCGGCTTCAACACTGGAGAGAGTGGCGGCAGCAGCGGCGGAAACACCCCCACCTGAGTCTCTCGGCTTCCTGTCCGAGCTCATCGCGGTCCGGGCCCAGGACCTACTGAACGGCGGCACAGCCAGGCGGGTCCTGGCTCCGAAAAACGAGTAGACCTCCCGTTCCTTCTGAGTGGCCATGACCTCCACCCATCCGGGACCGCTTTGAGCCGCTCCTCAGCGGCGGTGAGTTGAGCGGGCGTGGCACCCATGGGGCCAGCACCGCTGTGGTTTCCGGATCCGTCAGCAGCGAAGAGCGCATACTCCGCCCACCGCTTCCGGCCCACGGGGTAACGCTCGCCGTAGCCGCCCGCTGCCACGCCGAGGACCAGAATCTCCAAACGGGAGCTGCCCTGCCGAAACGCCTGCACTTTCGCAGAACATGGGCCCATCCTAGGGCGGGCCCGGATGTTTGGCACCGTGGACTGTTTGGCACAGTGGACTCGGGCTGAGGACGTCAGCGGCCCAGCCGCGACATCAGCACGGCGACCGCGGCAGCAACTCCCCCGGCCAGCGAACCTTCCAGCTCCGGAGCGAAGAACGGCGAGTGGTTGACGGGGATGGGACCCGGGCCTTCATGTCCGGCCGCGGGCGTGCCTCCGAACATCCAGAACACCGACGGCACGCCAATCGCGGTGCCCAGGTGCCCGAAGTCCTCGCTACCCATCATGGGCGGGGTGATTTCGACCGCTTCAGACCCCAGCGCAAGCCGCAGGGCCTCAATGACGGGAGGAACGGCGTCGGGATCGTTGAAGCACTGCGGGAACCGGTACATTTCCTCGATAACCGGCTTCGGCGCCCCGGACGCGGCGGCTTCTGCCTCGATGATGCGGCGGACGGCGGCGAGGACCTGGCCGCGGACGTCCTCATCAAAGGTGCGGATGTTCAGAGTGAACTCGGCGGAGGCCGGGATGATGTTCTCCTTGAGGCCCGCATGGAACGTCCCTACCGTCACGACGGCGGACTTCCGTGGATCAAGCTCGCGGGACACAATCCCCTGCAGCCGGGTAACCATGTGCGCGGCCATCACGATGGGATCAATGGAATCCTGCGGCTGCGAACCATGCGATTGCTGGCCATGCACCGTGACCCTGAGCGAATCTGCCATGGCCGCCACCGGCCCGCTGGAAATCCCAACCGTACCCACCGGCCGCGGCATGACGTGCTGCCCGAAGACCACTTCAGGCCGCGGCGCCTTGTCCCACAGACCGTCGTCGAGCATGGCGAGAGCACCGGCCGCCGTCTCTTCGCCGGGCTGGAAGATCAACACCAGCGTCCCAGCCCAGGCACCCGGGTTCCCCGCAAGCAGTACGGCGGCACCCAGCAGGCTGGCCACGTGGGTGTCGTGGCCGCAGCCGTGCATGACCGGAACCACCGTGCCATCAGGCAGCGTGCCAGTATCCGTGCTGGCATAGTCCAGCCCGGTGGCTTCCTCAATGGGGAGGCCATCCGAATCGGCGCGGAAGGCCACCACGGGTCCGTCACCATTTCGCAGGACTCCCACCACCCCTGTCCCGCCGCAGCGGAAGTGCTCAATGCCCAGGCCGTCCAGTTGTTCCTCGATCAACGCGGCCGTTGCGTACTCCTGCATGGACAGTTCCGGATGTGCGTGGAGGTGCCGGTACAGGGAGTGCAGCTTTGCGGTCTGTTCGGAGTCGAGCTGAAGGGCGGTGGCTGTTGAAGTCATGGTTCCTGTCTTCCTGGTTCTGTTGGTCAGGGCACGGTTCGGGCTGGGTCAGGGGCGCGCTGCGGGGCTACTCGATATGGATGGGCTTCGCCTCAGTGATAGTGGTTTTGCCGCGGAAGAACCATGCCAGCAGGATGGTGCCCAGGACGGCAATGGCGGTGGACACCATGGCGAGCGATGGCACCAGGGGCAGCAGAACGAACACGACGACGGCTGAGACCAGCAAGGCGAACACGGTGGTGCGGGGCTGTTTCATGGACACGATTGCCTGAACCAGGACGGCGCCCAGAACGGTGGGCAGCACATACAGCCGGGTGACGAGCAGGACCGACGGAGGAATGACGCTGATGAGCCAGCTGCCCAGGAGACCCACGAAGATTGCCAGCGAGATCAGGTGCACTACCGCAGCGCCGCAAATAGCAACGACGGCGGCAAGTTCCGCCCGTTTGCTGCCCGGCTTCGCGCCGATATTGGTTTGGGCGATCAGGGCAGCAGGCAGGAGCTTGTTGGAGATATTGCCAATCATGAACGCCTGGTACATCGCGGCCGGACCCAGGATCGGATAGTACGTCAGTGGCTCGACGATCCAGATGATGCCGAACGTGGCGGCCACTGCGGCGAAGGCAATCCAAAGCTGGCCAGGACCTATGTCCAGGCCCGTAGCGAAGACGAGGTACAAAGGGCCGGCCACGGAGATCAGCAGGCCACAGATCATGGTGATCTGGCCCCAGCGGGAGGTGGTGCGGTTGAAGTCCGCCATGGCGGTGTTGTTGGCGGTGGTGGGAGCGGAAGTGATGGAAGACATGAGGGGTGTTCCTTTCGTGCTCAAAGTCCGGGTCTGATGGCGGGAGGCGGGATCAGGCGCCGACAGCGAGGTAGGCTGCGCCGAGCCCAATGACGATGGAAATGCCGAGCCCCCACTCACGCAGCCAGCTCTTGCCGAGCTTCTTGGCCAGCAGCAGGCAGGTGCCCATGACCGCGGCGGAGACAACAAAGGACAGCACATGGATCCCTGACTTGGGCAGTTCGGTGAGCCCCAGGCAGGAGAAGGCTCCGATCAGGGCGGCCGCCGGGACGATGGCCATGGCGGCCGGGTTCACGGATCGGATCTTGGCGTCGCCCTTTCGCAGGACCGGGGTCAGGATCAGGGTGGCGAGCATCCACATCGCTCCGCCGATGCTCATGGCGAAGAAGGCGACTGCGAAGACACTTTGCGTATAGCTGGCATCGCCGAGCTTGGCGCCCATGGAACCTGCCGCGATGCCGGCGGCGGATACGTCGTAAGCCGCAGAACCGATCAGCCCGATCCTGGACAGCACAGCCGGCGCGCCGAAGAGGCCGAGCAGCGCAATTGCGACGAGCGAGACTGCCAGGGAGGGGCCGATGGCCGATACAGCGCCGGAGCGGAACGAGGTCTTGATGTCCTGCGTGCTCATGTCCACGGATGGGGCGGCGGTCCGGGCAGCTTTCATGAAGATGACGGACTGAAGGATGATCACGCCGAACACGCCTGCCACGCAGATCCACAGGATGGGATTGTTGGCGATGGCCATGATGTCGGTGGACTCGTTGGGGGCGAGCGGTTGAAGAGCCAGGGGTTGGTGCATGGGAACCTCCGGTGTCGGCCCCTCGGCAAGTCCACATCCGAACCACGCTGTTCGCATCCGGTGCTCTGGGGAAAATCCTACCCAGCGACCAGATCGGCCAGTGGGTTACCAACACCTTCTGCTATGAGCCGGATCACACACAATAGCTGACGGAATCAGCCTTCAATGTGGCCGAATCGGTCAAAGCTTGCCTTTCGCCGTTTCGGGACTTCCCCCACCCCGTGTGACCCGGCACACTTTCAGGCAGTAGCAATCCAGCAAAGGAGCACCATGCCTGACACTATTGGCGAGCTGTCCGCCGTCGAACTTTCCGCAGCCATCCGCGAGAAGAAGGTCTCGGCGCGCGAAGCCTTGGCAGAACATCTGGAGCGCATTTCCGAGGTAAACCCAGCGATCAACGCCGTGGTGACGCTCGACGCCGAAGGCGCCCACGCCTTGGCACACCGCGCCGACCAGCTGACGGCCTCGGGGGCCGCCCTGGCACCCCTCCATGGCGTACCCATGACGCACAAGGACACCAACAACACCGCCGGGATGCGCACCACCCAGGGCTCACTCGCCTTGCGTGACTATGTTCCCGACGCCGACGACCTCATCATTGCGCGCTTGAAAGCGGCCGGCGTTGTCACTACAGGTAAGTCCAATGTTCCCGAGTTTGGCGCGGGCTCCCATACGTTCAACGACCTGTTCGGCACCACGACCAACCCTTACGCGCCAACGCTGAGTGCCGGCGGCAGCAGCGGTGGCGTGGCCGCCGTCGTCGCATCCCGTGTCCAGAGCATCGGCGACGGCAGCGACATGGGCGGTTCGCTCCGCATCCCGGCTTCCTTCTGCAATGTGGTCGGTTTCAGGCCGTCGACGGCGGTCATCCCCATGCCGTCCGACGTCAACGCTTACGCGTGGCTGGGAAGGACGGGGCCCATGGCCCGGAGCGTGGAGGACATTGCCCTGTTCATGTCCGTGACGGCGGGCAAGGATCCCCGCGTTCCGCACCCTGCGGGCCTTGATCCGAAGGTCTTCCGGGCCGGACTCGAGACCGACATGCGCGGTGTTCGGATTGGCTGGTCGCGGGACTTTGGCATCGGCGTTCCGGTGGACCCTGAGATCGTGGAGCACCTCGAACGGCAACTGGCCGTCTTCGAGGACCTCGGTGCGATTGTTGAGGAAGCCACCCCGGACTTCAGCGAAGCAGACCTGGTATTCGGCAACACGCGTGCCATGGACTTCGCCGCGGGCCTGGGGCCGATTCTGGAGCGCGCCGGGGACGTGATCAAGCCCGAAGTGCATTGGAACGTGGAGAAGGGATTCGCCCTCACTGCGCAGGACTTGATCGAGACAGCCGCCGCCCGCACCCGCCTTGAACGCAGCGTGCAGGAGTTCTTCGGGCGCTACGACCTCTTCGCCAGCCCATGCGCCCAGGTCCTGCCCTTCGACGCCACGCTGCGGTACCCCTCCGATATTGCCGGCGTGGCCTCCGAAACATACTTGGACTGGATGCGGTCAGCCTGCCTCCTGTCCGCCACGGGCCTGCCGGTGCTCAGCGTTCCGGCCGGCTTCAGTTCCATGGGGCTCCCCATCGGTCTGCAGCTGGCTGGCAACCACTACACGGATATGCAGCTGCTCCGCTACGGCCGCTCCTTCGAGCAGCAGACCGGGTACGCCGCCGTCGCTCCTGCTGTCCTGGCAGAACAGCCGCCGCTTACGACGATGAGCGCATGACCCTGCCGCCACGCTTTCGCGCGTCCAACAAAATGGAAACATCCACAGTGACAGCGTTCTGCGCCCACTCTGAGTCCGTGATGAAGCGGTAGAGGGCTGACATGTCCTCCACTGTCACATCGGCCATGATCTGGTAGTCCCCGGCGATCGCCGCGGCATAACGGACAGTGGGAAGCTCAGCCAGGCTTTTTCCAACGTGTTCAACGTGCTGCGGCGAGGCCCGGATCCAGAGCAAGGCCTCGACTCCCAAGCCAAAGGATGCCGGCTCAACGATTGCCCGCAAATGGATCTGGTTGTTGGCCAGCAGCCACTCACTGCGGCGCCGTGCCGTTGCCTCCGAAACACCCACGCGGCGTCCCAACGCTTCAAAACTCATCCGGCCGTCGGCACAGAGGGCGTCGACAAGCTCGTTGTCCTGGCGGCTCAGATCCTGCCGGGGCACCAGGATGCCTGTGTCCTGGGTGAGGCTGGAGCGGAGCGCCTCGGACTTATCGGCCGTGAGAATCTCCGGGCGCCACTCCCGGATGGTCCGGAAGTACCGCAGGACCGGGTAGCTCGTGGCATCACGCAAGCCTATGGTGGACGGTAGTTCATCCGACAACACATCGGCCAGACGGGACGGCTCGGTGAGTATTTCCGCCACGCAGTCGCCCGTTCCGGTGGTGGTGTAGACAAACGTGGTGTCAGTCCGTTGCGAGAGCGCTTGGGCCGCGGCACGAACCGTGCCCGGCATGCACCGCATTTCCACCAGCACCACGGCCGGCCTGGGGCGGATCCCCACCACGGCTACAGCGCCGGAGTCCAAAAGCTGTGATCCGCGACGGGCTACAGTTCGCTCCGCCTCGCCGAGGACTGCTGCCATCTTCCGCCAAGGGCACCGCGGATCAAGTTGGAGGGCGGCAACGATCTGCCGCTCCAATGCGTCAAACACCACCATGCAAGCTCCGTCCTCGTCCACTGGGGTTGTTCAATTTCACCACGGACGTCGTCGCGCATGCGTTCCCCTGGCGGGTGCCGCCGTCGACCATTAACGCCGGATGCCCCGCACCCAAGGTGGGTACGGGGCATTCGGGTCAAGCTTCAGGCTTAGGCGAAGTCGGAGACTGCCGGGTCCGGGCCGATGCGGCCTTCGGCACCGCGGTCCAGGCCGTTGATGGCCTCGATGTCGGTGGCGTCGAGCGTGACGTTGAGAGCCGCGAAGTTCTCCTGGATGCGGGACTCGGTGACGGACTTGGGAATGACCACATTGCCGATGGCCAGGTGCCAGGCGATGACTACCTGGGCCGGAGTCGCATCGTGCTTCGCAGCAATCTCAGCTACGGTGGCACTTTCGAGCAGCTCACCACCCTGTCCCAGCGGCGACCAGGCCTGGGTCAGGATGCCCTTGGAGGCGTTGAATTCGCGCAGCTCGGCCTGGTTGAAGAACGGGTGCAGTTCAACCTGGTTGATGGCCGGAACAACGCCGGTTTCATCGATGATGCGCTGCAGGCCTTCCTTGGTGAAGTTGGAGACACCGATGGACTTGACCCGACCGCGCTTCTTGAGCTCGATGAGTGCTTTCCAGGTGTCAACATACTTTTCCTGCTTGGGCTGCTGCCAGTGAATCAGGTAGAGGTCCAAGGTCTCCAGGCCCAGGTGGTCCAAGGACTTCTCGAAAGCCTCGAGCGTGGACTCGTAGCCCTGATCCGCGTTCCACAGCTTGGTGGTGATGAAGATTTCTTCGGCGGAAAGGCCGGAAGAGGCAATGGCACGGCCGACGCCTGCCTCGTTGCCGTAGATCTTGGCGGTATCGATGTGGCGGAACCCGGCTTCGAAGGCCTGGCGCACCACCTTTTCGGCTACATCGTCTTCAACTTGCCACACCCCGTAGCCGAGCTGGGGGATGGTGTTGCCGTCGTTGAAAGTAAGTGTTGGTGACGAAGTCATGTCTGCCATACTGCCAGCACAAACCCGTGAAAAGCCCTGAATGTTACGGAGATCAGCTATGCGCTTAACTTCTTGTGAAGGAGGAATAAAGGCGTGCGCGTGTAGTTGCGCACGCTTGGCTTATTGCCACTCTCCCGTCAGCTGTTGAGCTGGCGCTCCGCATCAGCAACCTGTTCGAACACAGACTCCGCGCGTCGCCGGACGGACAGCGCACCTACCGGGACGGGGCCAACAGCCAACCGCAGCATCGCCGCGGCTTCGGCGGTAGTAGCAAGTGAATTTCCGGCCTTGGACAAGGCGCGGTGAACCCCCGCAAGCGCCCCGGGGACATCCAGGCCGTCGCTCGGGGAACGTTTTTGGGCCTCCACGCAGATAGTCCTGACGCGCGGGGACAACCCGGCCAGTTCGTTGGCTATCTCCACGAGTTCGTTGTACAACTCGTCATCGTCAACACCCTCAAGAACCTGGTGGTACCGGTCCAGGCCACGGTGGAAACGGTCGTGGGCGCGTCGCCACAACCCCTTGCCGAGCTCCAGATCGTCTTTCCGTCCTTGGCGGACGGCCCCAAAGAAACCCACGTGCGAGCTCAGAGGTACTGACCCGGACCGTGGTCGGGGTCTTCCGTGCGGCCTTGCGGAGCAGCGCCGTGGGCACCTGGCGCAGAAGCACGCTGTGGTTGGCCGTTCTCGCCAATGACAATGCCCGGGGCGATGACCGTTCCCGGCGGCAGCTGACGGAGTTGCATCTGCGCGGCAGCGTGTTCCTTGGCTGCCTGCTGGGCGGCGATCGCAGCCTGGATACCGTGGAACAGACCCTCCAGCCATCCCACCAGCTGCGCCTGGGCAATACGAAGCTCCGCGTCGGAAGGTGCCTTGCCCTCCGGAAGCGGCAAGCTTATCCGCTCCAACTCTTCAATGAGTTCCGGAGCCAGTCCGTCCTCAAGTTCCTTGATGGAGCGCTCATGAATTTCCGCGAGCCGGCCGCGGGCGGCGTCGTCCAAAGGAGCAGCCTTAACTTCCTCCAGGAGCTGACGGATCATGGTGCCGATCCGCATCACCTTTGCAGGCTCGTCAACGAGCTCATGAAGGCTGGTTGCCTTGGGCTTGACGTCCTTCCCGGACTCTTCCTGCCCGGATGGCTGTCCATCGGCTGCCGCCAGGTCCCGGTCCAACGTGGCGCCGTCCAGCGTGGTGCCCTCCAGCCCGCTGCCGTCCAGCGTGGTGCCCTCCACGGGGGTGTCGTCCGAAGCCTCATCCGTGGGCTGAATGTTGTTCAGATCGCTCATTCGTTCATACTCTCATGTGGTTCAAGCGAAGCCGGGCCCTGGAGCAGTATTTGGACTTCGTTCGTAGCGAAACTACGCGTCAGCAACACCGGCCCTGGGGATTGCTGTCCTGCCGGTCCATCCGGTCCCGCCAGAACTCGCGTTCAGTCATGGCGGGACCAGCATGGCCCGTGGTGGTGAAGTGCTCCAGGTACTTGCTGTAGGCGTCGGCACCCATGAGCGAGCCCATGAAAGTGGCGAAGCCACGAAGCCCTTTGGCCACGGCATTCATCAGTGATGCCCGGCCTTCTGCGTCCGCTTCTCCGCCGGGAGTGCGTCCCATTCCGCGAGCAGGACCTTCTCCGCCGTCGTGGGGATCAGCCCGGCAGGGGCGAACACTTTGGAAGGAACAGCCGGGTCCTCATGATCCTGTCCGCCGCGGGCGCGGATGGCTTTGATGGTTGCCAGCAGTGCGGCGACGATCACGATGATGCTCAGCGTCACGAAGATGACGGAGAGTACGCCCTGGATCGCGGTGTTGCGGACCACCGCTTCCATGGCCGCCACGGTCTTGGCCGTGCCGAACTCCGTCTTGCCATCGGCCAAGGCCTTGGCGAACGCCTGGTTGTTGGCAAAGTAGCCCACCGCAGGAACGGGCGAGAAGATCTTGTGGAAACTGGCCGTGATGGTCACGACGGCGACGAAAGCCAGCGGGATTGCCACGATCCACAGCCACTTGAACACTCCGCGCTTGGCGCAGATGGCGAGGCATACGGCCAAAGCAATGGCTGCCAGAAGCTGGTTGGCTATTCCGAACAGCGGGAAGAGCGTGTTGATGCCACCCAGGGGGTCGGTCACGCCCATCAGGAGCACCGCACCCCAGGCGCCCACCATGATGGCAGTGCACAGCCAGGCACCGGGACGCCATGAGGCTTCCTTGAACCTGGGAACAAAGTTGCCGATGGAATCCTGCAGCATGAACCGGGCAACACGGGTGCCGGCGTCCACTGCGGTGAGGATGAAAAGGGCCTCGAACATGATGGCGAAGTGGTACCAGAAAGCCATCATTCCGGGTCCGCCGATGAACTGCTGCATGATGTGCGCCAGGCCGACCGCCAGTGTAGGAGCACCGCCGGAGCGGGAGATGATGCTCTCCTCGCCCACGTCCTTTGCCGTCTGGGCCAGTACGTCCGGGGTGATGTTGACGTTGGCCAGGCCGAGGCTGTTCACCCATTGCGCCGCGGATTCGACGGTGCCCCCGGTGAGGGCAAGGGGCGCGTTCATGGCGAAGTAGATGCCGCGGTCGATCGAGATGGCAGCTACCAGGGCCATGATGGCCACAAACGATTCCATGAGCATGCCGCCGTAGCCGATGAAGCGGGTCTGGCGCTCCTTCTCGATCAGCTTGGGTGTGGTCCCGGATGAAATGAGCGCGTGGAATCCGGACAGGGCACCACAGGCAATGGTCACGAACAGGAAGGGGAACAGTGCCCCTGAGAAGACCGGGCCGTTCTCCCTGCCGGCGAACTCGCTGAATGCTGGGACGGTGATTTCCGGGCGCACCACGATGATGGCGAGCGCCAGCATCACGATCACGCCGATCTTCATGAACGTGGACAGGTAATCGCGTGGCGCGAGGAGCAGCCACACCGGCAGGATGGCGGCGATGAACCCGTAGACGATGAGCCCCCAGGCAATAGTGACCTTGTCCAGGTGGAAGAAGGCCGCACCCCACTCGGTTCCGGCCACGGCGCCGCCGCCAATGATGGCAGCCATGAGCAGCACGAAGCCGATGATGGATACTTCCATCACCTTGCCCGGCCTGATGAAGCGAAGGTAGACGCCCATGAACAACGCGATAGGGATGGTCATCCCCACGGAGAAGACACCCCACGGGCTCTCGCCGAGGGCGTTGACCACCACGAGGGCGAGAATGGCCACGATGATGATCATGATGAGCAGGGTGGCCACGAGGGCCGCCGTCCCACCAATGACGCCAAGTTCTTCACGTGCCATCTGGCCAAGGGAACGGCCACCGCGGCGCATGGAGAAGAACATGACCAGGTAGTCCTGGACGGCACCGGCAAGGACGACGCCGATAATGATCCAGATTGTGCCTGGCAGGTAACCCATCTGGGCTGCGATGACCGGTCCCACCAGTGGACCGGCGCCGGCAATGGCGGCGAAGTGGTGGCCGAACAACACGTTGCGGTCGGTGCGGACGTAGTCCTTGCCGTCCGCCTTGTACTCGGCAGGAGTGGCACGGCGATCGTCCGGTTTGAGCAGGTAGCGCTCAATGACTTTGGAATAGAAGCGATAGCCGATCAGGTAGGTGCATACTGCAGCGAAAACGAACCAGATGGCGTTGACGGTCTCGCCGCGCACCAGCGCGAGCATGTACCACGCCACCGCTCCAAGCAGCGAGATCGCCGCCCAGAGCCCGATCTTTGCCGGGGTCCACTTCCGCTCTTCAGCCTCCCGGGCGGAGTCATCCACGGCCGGTGAGGGCAGCGTAGGATCAAGCCTTTCCTCGAGATCGCTGAGGTCAAGTTCGTGTTGGCCAAGTTCTTCTTGGCCAAGTTCTTCCTGGTCAGGGGCTCTGCCCATGTCTCCTCCTTGAGAACTGCTGCCGTTGGGGCGCTGAACATTCAGGGAGGACGCTAACAAGGAGCTCAACTACCGCAGATCTGCCCACTCCGGAACGAGGGGGTCCGTGCGGTAAGCGGTGGTTCCCGTGCGGTGGGCGTGGCGGCCAGGCAGCTAGCCTGCTCCGCCAGTCCCCTGAGCCTGGACCATGCGTGCTTCGCAGAGATCCAACCAACGTACTTCGGCTTCGGCCTGGAAGATCAGCGAGTCAAGCACCAGCAGTCCCGCCGTGTCCATCGAACGCTGGTTGGCGGACACCGCCTTTCGCGCTTGAGTATGCTCCTGCAAAGCCCTGACGGAGACCTCCCGCTGGGATTGGATCACCGCTGAGGTATCTACGCCCGGAAGCGTCACGGCGAGCGCCAGCTTGATGGCAATTTCGTTCCGTGGCGGGGTGCCACGGTCCACGGCGCCACCAAACCAAGCCCCGACTGCCTCAGCTCCCGCATCGGTGATGCTGTAGACGACGTGGCCGCCGCCGTCGTCGCCGTCTTTACTGACCAGGCCATCGCGCTCAAGCCGGTCCAGCGTGGTGTAAACCTGTCCGATGTTCAGCGGCCAGGCTGCGCCGGTCCGGTCCTCGAATTCGACGCGCAGCTCATAGCCGTACCGGGGCTGGTCCTGGAGCAGGGCCAGCAGGCTGTGCCGGATGGACATATGGTTCCTCGCTGCAGTTGATTGGTCGAATCAGAGGAGCAGCAGGACCTTGCCCATGTGCTCGCCGGAGTCAAAGTATTCATGCGCTTCCCTCACCTGGTCCAGCGGGAAGGACTTGGCGACAAGTGGCCTGATCCGGCCGTCCGTGAGCATGGGCCACACGGATTCACGAACGGCGGACATAATGATGCCCTTTTCGGCAAGCGGCCGCGGACGGAGTGCCGTGCCAATCACGGCAGCACGCTTGCTGAGGAGTTGCCCCAGGTTGATTTCGGCTTTCGTTCCGCCTTGCAGGCCTATGATGATCAGCCGGCCGTAGTCGGCAAGGGCGTCGACGTTCTGTTGCAGGTATTTGGCACCCACGACGTCGAGGATCACGTCCGCGCCCTTGCCGCCGTTTTGGGCTTTGAGGCTTTCGACGAAGTCTTCTTCTGTGTAGTTGATCGCGATGTCGGCGCCCAGGAAGGCCTTGGCGGTGCCCACTTTTTCGTCAGATCCGGCCGTCGTGGCGACGGTTGCGCCGTGCGCCTTGGCCAACTGGATGGCCATGGTGCCAATACCCCCCGTAGCCCCGTGAATGAGCACCGTTTCACCAGGTTGCAGCTGGGCGGTCATGATGAGGTTCGAGTAAACGGTGGCGGCTACCTCGGGCAGGGACGCCGCCGTGATCAGGTCCACGCCTTCGGGAACCCTGAGCACTTGTTCGGCCGGAACCGCGACCTGCTGGGCGTATCCGCCGCCCGAGAGCAGGGCCACTACTTTGTCCCCCACGGAGAACGCCTTGGTGACGCCGGGACCAAAGGCTGCGATGCGCCCGGAAATCTCCAGCCCGGGAATTTCCGAGGCTCCCGGTGGCGGCGGGTAGAAGCCGCGCCGCTGCTGGACATCCGCACGGTTCAGGCCGGCAGCCACGACGTCGATCAGGACTTCGCCTTCGCCCGGTACCGGGGAGGGGACCTCCCGGATTTCGAGGACTTCGGGCCCGCCTGGCTCTGAGATGTAGACGGCTTTCATGACGAACTCCCGGTTTCTTGCTGGTCCTCCAAGGCCCCGGGGCAGGGTTTGCAGGACGTGATGTTTTGGAACAGCCAACTCCCTATGAAACACTACTAGGCGAGGAAGGTTGTCCGAGCGGCCTAAGGAGCTGGTCTTGAAAACCAGTGTGCGGTAACCCCGTACCAAGGGTTCAAATCCCTTACCTTCCGCCAATGAGATGCCCCGGGTTCCAGGACCCGGGGCATTTTTGTTTGTTTAACTGCTGTTCGGCACGGCCGCCCGAGCCCCAGAACTGAGAACTGACACCCGGAAGATCATTGAAACTGTCAGACCCCCCGCATAGTGTTCTGTCTGTCTCCACACCACTGACATATGCCGTAGCTTTCGCCGCGGAATAACAACAGGAGCCTGACCCATGCCTAAGCCTGACATCACTCCCGGCGCACCCTGCTGGATTGATCTGATGACGTCCGATACGGAAAAGGCCAAGGCCTTCTACACTGCCCTTTTTGGCTGGACCTACGAGACCGGCGACCAGGAAAAGTACGGCGGCTACATCACGGCGTCGAAGGAAGGCCGGATGGTTGCAGGCATCATGGCGAAGCAGGCGGACATGGGTGCCATGCCGGATGTCTGGTCCACCTACCTGCGCACCGATGACATCAAGGCAACCACCGAGGCAGCGGCCGCCAACGGAGGCCAGGTGTACTTGGAACCCATGGAAGTCCCGGAGCAAGGCAGCATGGCCATGTACGGCGACTCCTCAGGCGCTTCCATTGGAGCCTGGCAGTTCGGTGGCATGAACGGCTACGAGGTGGCGGCCGAGGCGGGGGCTCCCGCGTGGCATGAGCTCCTTTCCAAGGATTACGAGTCCGCTGTCACCTTCTACCAGAAGGTCTTCGGCTGGGACACGAAAGTCATGAGCGACACTCCGGAATTCCGCTACACGACTCTTGGCTCCGGCGACGACGCCAAGGCAGGCATCATGGACGCCTCCGGCTTCCTGCCCGAGCAGGTCCCGTCTATGTGGAGCGTGTACTTCGCCGTGGAGGACACGGACGCGACAGTGGAGCAAGCCACGGCCCTCGGGGCCACCGTCATGCAGCCGGCGGAGGACACTCCGTTCGGGCGGCTGGCTACGTTGTCGGACCCGACAGGCGCCGTCTTCAAGGTGATCCAGGATTTGGGACAGACAGCCTAGACTTTGACACTTCGGGTCACGTCCGGCGGCCTCCCACCCAGGGGCAGCCGGATTGATCCACTCATTGCCGGCATTGGGGGATCGGCCGGCATGGGTCCTTTTCTGGTCCCTCATTGTTGACCACAGGTCCGTTCTTCCGACGCACCGTGGTCCTTCTGGAATGAGGACAGAATGCTCCACCGTTCGAAAACCGTTCGGACTGCCGCCGTGCTGGCTATGGCATCACTGGCACTGGCCGGCTGTTCGTTGATCAGCAGCGGCGACGCCAAACGCGATGAATCCGGCAAGCCGACGGAGTCGTCCAAGGCCGACGCCTTCAAAGTGAAGATGGGCGACTGCATCGCCAACCCGGACAGCCAGGAAGTTGTGGATGTCACCATCATTCCGTGCGATCAGAGCCACGATTTGGAGGCCTTTGCACTGACAAACATCGACGCTTCAACGTTCCCCGGCGATACCGAGGTTGGCACCTAGGCTGAGGAATACTGTGGCGCACAGTTTGCGACGTTCGTTGGCTTGCCGTTCGAGGAATCCGCGCTGGAGGTCACCTTCCTCCATCCCACCAGCGACTCCTGGAAGAACGGCGACCGCGAGATCGTCTGCCTCATCGGTGGCTCCGCAGGATCCGCCACCACCGGGTCCTTGAAGGGCGCTGCCAAGTAGCACGCCAGTGGCCGGAGAACCCTCCGGCCACCATGGGTCCACCTCCCATTCATTCCGTCGTGTTCTGCTATGCCCGAGCAACAGGTTTACCCCGGAGTAACTTCCGGAACAGCGCCCGTTCCACAAGAGAGCGGGCGTCGTCCAAAGGGCCCCACAGGGCCCCCTAATGAAAGTTAGAGCGGATGCACCAACAACATTGGAAATTAGCAGCGGGAACGGTCCTGTCAGTGGGGTTGCTTGCCGCCCCACTGACGGCCGCGCCGGCCATGGCAGCGGATGAACCGTCCGCCCCCACAGGCACATCGCCCGTGGTGATCAACGAGGCCTACCTCAGTGGCGGCAGCAGCGGTGCGGCCTTCAAGAACAAGTTCGTGGAACTCTACAATTCCTCGGATGAGCCGGTCAGCCTGGCCGGGTGGTCGTTGCAGTACCGGTCCGGCACAGCCACTGCAGCACCCACGGGGATCACTCCCCTCACGGGCAGCATCCCGGCAAAGGGCTATTTCCTGGTTCAGGGCGCCACCAACAGCGGAACGTCCACGGCGCCGGCACTTCCCACGGCCGATGTGCAGGGTACAGGCACTCTGAACCCCAGCGGAACCACTGGCACGCTGATCCTGGCCAAGCAGTCCACCGCGGTGTCACCCTTGCCGTCAGGTTCAGTGACGGGGAACGCGGCCATTGCCGACCTTCTGGGCTACGGCGCCTCCAACACCTTTGAGACCGCCGTTGCCACCGCCCCAACCGGCAACTCGGACGTCAAGAGCCTCAACCGGACCAACGGCGTGGACACTGACTCCAACGCCGCAGACTTCAGCCTCAGCACCACCATCACCCCTACGCCGTCCAATGGCGGAACTCCTCCCCCCGACCCTGGGCCGCAACCCGGCGTCAAGGCCATCGCGGAGATCCAAGGGACCGGCGCGGCCAGCCCGTTCGTCGGCAGTACCGTGACCACGCGAGGCAAGGTCACAGCCGCTTACGCAACCGGCGGCTTCAACGGCTACTACGTCCAGGCTCCCGGAAGTGGCGGCGAAACCGCGGCGGCCAGGACGGCGTCGGACGCTTTGTTCGTCTATTCCCCCACGACGGCAGGAACGGTCCAGCCGGGCGACTATGTGGAACTCACTGGTGTTGTCAGCGAGTTCGCCAACCAGACCCAGCTCACCGTTGAAGCTGCGGGGTTCAAGAAGCTCACGGAGGCCGCACCCGAGGTCAAATCCACACCGTTCGCCTTGCCGGCCAACGAGGCTGCCCGGGAAAGCCTCGAGGGCATGCTCGTTGCACCGCAGGGCGACTTCACTGTCACGGACAACTACTCCCTGAACCAGTACGGCGAGATTGGCCTGGCGGCCGGCACATCGCCCCTGGTACAGCCGACGGCGGTAGCCACCTACGGTTCGCCGGAGTACGCCGCGGTGGTTGCTGACAACGCGCTGCGCGGCATCAAGCTCGACGACGGCGCGTCCACCAACTTCCTCAAGGACGCCACCACCAAGGCCCAGCAGTTACCGTACCTGACTGCGTCCGACCCCGTACGTGTGGGCTCGCCCGCGAAGTTCCGGACCGACGTCATTTTGGGTTATGGCAACAACTCCTGGAAATTCCAGCCCCTCGCCGCCCTGAGCCCGGCCAACGCTGAGACGGTCCAGCCGGCAGGCTTCACCGCCACACGGCCCGAGGGCCCCGCTGACGTAGGCGGCAGCCTCAAGCTCGCTTCCTTCAATGTGCTCAACTACTTCCCCACCACCGGTGACCAGCTTGCCGGCTGCGTCTTCTACACCGACCGCGATGGCAACCCCATCACGGTCAAGGAAGGCTGCAACGCCCGCGGCGCTGCCAACGCGGAGAACTTCGAGCGCCAGCAGGGCAAGATCGTCACGGCCATCAGCAAGTCCGGCGCCGATGTCGTGTCCCTCGAAGAGATGGAGAACTCGGCGCAGTTCGGCAAGAACCGTGACGACGCGTTGTCCAAGCTCGTGGACGCCCTCAACGTCAAGACGCCTGGCGTGTGGGACTACGTGCGCACACCCGCAAATGCTCCCCCGCTGAGCGATGAAGACATGATCAGAACTGCGTTCATCTACAAGAAGGCCGTGGCCGAGCCCGTTGGCGAGTCCATCATCCACAACGACACCGTGGCCTTCGCGAGTGCCCGCAAGCCGCTGGCGCAGGTTTTCAAGCCGGTTGGCGGAGACGATGACAAGAAGTTCATCGCGATAGTGAACCACTTCAAGTCCAAGGGCTCCGCGGCCACACCGGACGACACGGACAAGGGCCAGGGCGCCTCGAATATCGCCCGCACCAAGCAGGCCGAATCGCTGCTTGCCTTCTCCAAGGACCTCCAAGCCTCAAAGGGTACTGACAAGGTCTTCCTGATCGGTGACTTCAACGCCTACTCCAAGGAAGACCCCATCAACGTCCTCACGGGCGCCGGCTACACCGATCTGGAAGTGGGTACGGGCAAGCACTCATACCTCTTCGGCGGCATGGTGGGTTCCCTGGACCACATCCTTGCCTCCCCGTCCGCCGCTGAGGCCGTCACGGGAACCGACATCTGGAACATCAACTCCGTGGAGTCCGTAGCGCTGGAGTACAGCAGGTATAACAACAATGTGACCAACTACTATGCCGGGGACGAGTTCCGGGCCAGCGACCACGACCCCGTCGTGGTGGGCCTGAACCTGACCACCGAGGAACCGGAAACCGTTGACCTGCAGTTCCTGGGCATCAACGACTTCCACGGCCGGATCGACTCCAACACGGTCCTCTTCGCGGGCACCGTGGAGAAGCTTCGTGCGGCAGCCGCCCCCGGTGCGACGGCCTTCATCTCCGCCGGTGACAACATCGGAGCTTCGCTCTTCGCTTCATCCGTAGCGAAGGACCAGCCCACCATCGACGTCCTGAACACCCTTGAACTCCAGGCTTCCGCTGTGGGCAACCACGAGTTCGACGGCGGCTGGCAGGACCTGCGCGACCGCGTCATTGCGGGAGGCACCAACGCCAAGTTCGCCTACCTTGGTGCGAACGTCTACCAAAAGGGCACCACCACTCCGGTCTTGCCGGAGTACAAGGTCCTGGACATGAACGGCATGCGCGTAGCCGTTATCGGCACGGTCACGCAGGAAGTTCCTTCCTTGGTAACCCCTGCCGGAATCACGGATCTCGCGTTCGGTGATCCGGTGGAAGCCATCAACCGGGTAGCGGCCAGGATCAAGGCTGAAAACCTGGCTGACCTGATCATCGTGGAAAACCACGACGGCGCTGCTTCCGGAACGCCCGAGGGCGCCACCCTGGAGCAGGAAGTTGCTGCCGGTGGACCATTCGCCAAGCTCGTCAACGAAACCACTCCTGATGTCGCGGCGATCTTCACCGGGCACACGCATAAGGAATACGCCTGGGATGCCCCGGTCCTGGACGCCAATGGCCAGCCGACCGGCACGACGCGCCCCATCGTTCAGACAGGCAACTACGGTGAGAACGTGGGTAGCGTGACGCTCACCGTGGACACTGCAAGCAAGTCGGTGACGTCGTACAAAGCCGCGGTCGTGGACCGGACCACGGAGACGGCCGAAAGCCTCGTTGCTGCCTACCCGCGGGTGGCGGCAGTGAAAACCATCGTGGACAAGGCCCTTGCGCAGGCTGCGGAGATCGGCAACCAGCCGGTAGGCGCAGTCACCGCTGATATCACCACGGCGTTCACCCCGGATCCGGCCGGCGGCGCCCCCAAGCGGGACGATCGCGCGAGTGAGTCCACCTTGGGCAACCTTGTGGCGGACTCGCTGGTGGACACGCTCAAGGCTCCTGAGCTGGGCGCGGCGGAGATCGGCGTCGTGAATCCCGGTGGCCTGCGTAACGAGCTGTACTACGCGCCGGACGGCACCATCACGTACGCCGAGGCCAACGCGGTCCTGCCGTTCGTGAACAACTTGTGGACCACGTCCTTGACGGGTGCTCAGTTCAAGACGCTCCTGGAGCAGCAGTGGCAGACCAACGCCGACGGCACCGTTCCCAGCCGCCCCTACCAGCAGCTGGGACTGTCCAAGAACGTGAACTACACCTACGACGCCACACGTCCCGCGGGTGATCGCATCACCGGCATCTGGGTGAACGGCGCTGTGATCGACCCCGCCAAGCAGTACAGGATAGGCACCTTCAGCTTCCTTGCTACCGGCGGTGACAACTTCCGGGTGTTCAAGGAAGGCAGCAACACGAAGGACACCGGTTTGGTGGATCGTGATGCGTGGATCAAGTACCTGCAGGCACACAAGCCCGTGTCTCCGGACTTCGCGCGCCGCTCTGTTGCCGTAGCCAACTCCACGCCGGCTGAGGTCAAGGCCGGAGAGTCCATCACGCTGGCCGTCTCCAAGCTCGACCTGACCTCCATCGGCAGCCCGGCAAACGCGTCGCTCAACGCCGTCTTCGTGGACAGCAAGGGCGCGGCGGTGACGCTTGGATCCGTCCCGGTCACAGCTGGTGCGGCCACAGTGAACCTCAAGGTTCCCGCGGCGGCAGCTGCAGGGACGGGCACACTGGTGCTGACCGCCGTCGAATCCGGGACCGTCGTGAAGGCCCTGGTGAAGGTGGCTGAGAGCGGACCCAACCCGCCGCAGTGCACTCCCCCGGTGAAGCCGTCCAAGTGGTACGACATCGTGGGCTGGCTACGGTACGCCTTTGCGTGGTTGGAGTACCAGAAGTGCTTGAGGGGCTGACAACCTCCCAGTGACACAACAGGGCAGGGCCCCTCACGATCTTCCTTCGTGAAGGGCCCTGCTTTTGCCTCGTCAGACAGTTTGCCTGCTCGGACCGTTTACTTGTTTGCCGGTTCCAGCTCCTGGACCCTGTCCGCGTCCCGCTGCAGTTCTGCCTGGAACGCCGCGTAGCGGGCCAGATGTGCGGGACGGCGGCGGAGGATCGCCCACGCGATGCCCAACATCAGGAACCACGCGGGAGTAGCGAGCAGGGCCGCGAGCGTGTCCGGCTGCGTGGTCAGCGTCCACAGCACGAAGGCAAAGAAGGCGAACACTACCCACACCATCACCACCCCGCCAGGCATCTTGAAGGCCGAGGAGTCATGCAGGTGTGGTCGGCGCTTCCGGAAGGCCAGGTAGCTGGCCAGGATGATGGACCATACGAAAACGAAGCAGACCGCGGACACTGTGGTCACCATGTCGAACGCCTTGCCAATGTCCGAGCCCGCGTACATGAGCACGACGCCGGACAGCAGCAGGACGCAGGACAGGAACAGGGCGTTGCGGGGTACTTTGCGTCCTGAGAGCGCGCCGAACACTTTGGGGGCGTCGCCTTCCTGCGCCAGCCCGAACACCATGCGGGACGTGGAGTAGATGCCCGAGTTGGCCGAGGACATGGCGGAGGTCAGCACCACGAGGTTGACCATGGTGGCCGCTGCGCCGAGGCCAGCGAGCGAGAACATGGCAATGAACGGGCTGTGGCCGGCAGCGAACTGGGTCCACGGGGTGACTGACATGAGGATGATGAGGGCGCCCACGTAGAAGAGCAGGACGCGGATGGGAATGGAGTTGATGGCCTTGGGCAGGTTCTTCTCCGGGTCTTTGGCCTCAGCGGCGGTGGTTCCCACCAGTTCAATGCCCACGAAGGCAAAGACCGCGATCTGGAAGCCCGCAACGAAGCCCATGAACTCGTTGGGGAAGAAGCCGCCGTGGCTCCACAGGTTGGTGAAGCTGGCCGGTCCGGCGTCGGACTGGAAACCGCTGAAAATCATGAACAAGCCAACAATGATGAGTGCTGCAATGGCCACGATCTTGATGAGGGCAAACCAGAACTCGGTCTCGCCGAAGGCTTTTACCGTGGCAAGGTTCAGGAGCAGGAGGATGCCGATCGTGATCAGGCCGGGCACCCACAGCGGAAGGGAAGGCCAGAGTTCCTGGGAGTACCCTGCAATCGCGATGACGTCCGCGATCCCGGTGATGACCCAGCAGAACCAGTACGTCCAGCCGGTGAAGAATCCGGCCCAAGGGCCGAGCAGGTCAGCAGCGAAATCACTGAAGGATTTGTAGTTCAGGTTGCTCAGCAGCAGTTCACCCATGGCGCGCATGACGAAGAACAGCATGAAGCCGATGATCATGTACACGAAAATGACGGAAGGGCCTGCAGCGGAGATGGTCTTTCCGGAGCCCATGAAAAGGCCGGTGCCAATCGCTCCGCCAATGGCGATGAGCTGGATGTGGCGGTTGCTGAGCTGACGCTCAAGATGGGGTGAATCGTTACCGGTGGAAGGATGAATCGTCAAAGGAACTCCATCGTTCAGGCGGCACAGGGTGCCACGAGATTCGGGTTCCTCCCCGCTCTGTAGATGGACCTGAGAGTTTCCGCCTTCCTGCCCGGCAGGAAGGCTTGCACCTTCGGTGAGCCCGGTGGCCGGACTGCTTTCCAGAGTTGCCTCGCCGCGGCGGTACATGGGCCTGAGAGATTCCTGGGGAGGATTTGCTCCTACGGCGCCTGGGGTGATGTACCGGCAGGGCTCTCCCGCCGCGGATCAAAAGCGCGCACCACCACACTGGGTGATGCAGCTCACACAGTAACGAAGGCTGGGCTGCTCTGCAACCCCGCGACGAGACTCATGAATAGTGCTCGCGAAACGGGGTGCATGCCTCATTTGAGAAACGCTCGCGAAATCATGGGCCGCTGCGGGCACGGCGGTGACGATGAGGGATGGACCTGTCGATGGCAACGCGTAGGGAAATCACGAAGAAGTACGCAGCCGATTATGCGAAGTCGTCGAAGAATGCCAAGGGATTGGTTCTG
>NZ_JAJOHP010000006.1:0-104055 GCF_021109375.1 Arthrobacter sp. AK01 | reverse complement strand
CCGGCCCCCCCGCCCGCGGCCTCCCCCCCCCCCCCCCCCCCCCCCCCCCCCCCCCCCCCCCCCCCCCCCCCCCCCCCCCCCCCCCCGCCGGCCGGGGGGCGCGCCCCCCCCCCCCCCCCCCCCCCCCCCCCCCCCCCCCCCCGCCGACTGGCACAGGACCGTTCCCGAAAGGACTGCACCCCCTATGACGTATCGCCTCGAATCAGATTCCCTGGGATCCATCCGCGTCCCAGCCGATGCCTTGTGGGGCGCCCACACTGCCCGGGCCCTGGATAATTTCCCCATCAGCGGGATCCCCGTGTCCCGGTATCCCGGACTGGTGGTGGCCCTGGCCCAGGTAAAGCGCGCGGCCGCCCACGCCAACTCCGGCCTTGGAGTCCTGGATCCCGCCATAGCCACCGCGGTCAGCCACGCCTGCCGGGACATCGAACAAGGGCAGCATCACCAGCACTTCTGCGTGGACATGATCCAGGGCGGCGCCGGGACAAGCACCAATATGAACGCCAACGAGGTCATCGCAAACGTAGCCCTGGAGACCATGGGCCACCCCCGTGGCAGCTACCAGCATCTGCACCCCATCGACCACGTGAACAAATGCCAGTCGACCAACGATGTCTACCCCACCGCCATCAAGCTCGCACTGATCACCGCCGTACAGGACCTTGACCACGAACTAGGCCAATTGACGCAGTCCATGCGGGAGAAAGGGGCCGCCTTCGCCCACGTGGTGAAGATAGGGCGAACCCAGCTGCAGGACGCCGTCCCCATGACGCTCGGTCAGGAGTTTGGAGCCTTTGCCGCCACGATTGAGGAAGACAGATGCCGCCTGAGGGAGTCCGCGGGGCTCATGCTCGAATGCAGTCTGGGAGCAACCGCGATCGGGACAGGGATCACGGCCGAGCCCGGTTACCGGGAGCGGGCCGTTGATGCCCTTTCCGAAATTTCCGGGCTGCCCCTGGTACCGGCGACTGACCTGCTGGAGGCGACATCCGACGTCGGGGTTTTCATGCATGTATCCGGGATGCTCAAGCGATCGGCCATCAAGATCTCCAAAATCAGCAGCGACCTGAGACTGCTGTCCAGCGGTCCGCAAAATGGCTTCGGGGAGATCCAATTACCACCCCGCCAGGCGGGGTCATCCATCATGCCGGGCAAAGTAAATCCGGTGATTCCCGAGACCCTGAACCAGATCGCTTTTGCGGTTGCTGGTGCGGATACCACCGTCACCATGGCCGCCGACAACGGCCAGTTGCAACTGAATGCCTTTGAACCCGTCATGGCCCATGCCCTTTTGCAGGGCTTTTCCTGGCTCACCAACGGCGCGAGGATTCTCAGGACCCATTGCGTCCAGGGCATCACGGCAAACGAGGAACTGCTTGGTGGGCGGGCTGCGGGCTCTGCTGGACTGGCCACCGCGCTGATACCCGCCCTTGGCTACGCAGCCGCTGCGGAGGTGGCCAATCGTGCGTTGAGTGGACGCATGGCAGTGGTCGATGCCGTCACATCGATGGGACTCATGGAACGGGACGCCGCCCAAATGATCCTTGAGGGCGCCTCTGCGTACGGACGCTGAGTTACTGCGATACCCGTCGAATCACGTTGGACAAGGTCATGGCAGTGACGGTGTTGGTCACGCCGGGGAGGGCAGAAATCTGCTCCCAAATCTCCTGCACCCTGCCATGGGATCGGGCTTCGACGCGCACGATCAAATCAAAGTCACCGCTCAGCACATCACACAGAACGATTTCGGGAATCGCCCTGAGCTCACTCAGAACATCCGCTCCCCGCATGCGGTCTTTCCGGTAGACCATCAGGAATGCAGACACAAGATCCTGGGTCCCTACTCCGGCCACGACGGTATAACCCTGGATGTAGCCCTGCCGCTCCATGCGCTCGATCCGCTGGCGGACAGCATTCCTGGAAAGCAGGACCTTTCCGGCCAGCTCGGCGTGCGGGACACGGGCGTTCTTGGTGAGCTCCGAAAGGATCCTCTGATCGATGCCGTCCAGGCCCGCACGCTCCATGAATCCCTTCCCAGTAAAAGCCCCTCAGGAGCCCAGAGGCTCCTGCCCTGACCGAAAGGCCACGAAGAAGATGATACGTCCAGAGCACCACAAACCACTCCCGGGGGCCTACTCGTGCATCCTGTTCGACATGGATGGCACGCTGGTGGACTCGGCCAAGGGAGTCACCGCCAGTGCGGCAGAAGCACTGGCCTCTGTGGGAGCCACCGTGCCAGGTCCTGACCAGTTGCGCCGGTTCGTGGGACCACCCATGATTGACTCGTTCCGGAGCGTCGTTGGGCTTGACGAGAACGTGGCGAAGGTTGCTCTCCAGCACTACCGGGCGGCCTACGCCAGGACCGGAGCTGCCCAGGCCCAGCTCTACGACGGTGTTGAGGCGCTCCTTCATCAATTGCACTTACGGGGCATCCCCATGGCGGTGGCAACGTCGAAAGTAGAGGACCAAGCCATCAGGCTGACCCGCCACTTTGGCGTAGCCCACTACTTCGCGGATGTCTGTGGCGCGTCCGATGCCCACGGCCGCTCGCGCAAAGACGATGTGATCGCGGAATCGCTGAACCGGCTCCGTTCACGCGGCGTCGACACATCGCGGCCCGTCATGGTGGGCGACCGGATATACGACGTTGACGGAGCAGCCAGCTTCCGGATACCTGCCATCTTCGCGCTCTGGGGCTACGGGGAACCCGGCGAATCCGTCCACGCCGCTGCTACCGCGTCTTCTCCCGGCGAACTCTTACCGCTGCTGCAAGGACCCGCGCAGCAATCGACGGCGGTTCAGTAGTCCGGGTTGCTCGGCACCACAAGCCCGGTTTCGTACGCGTAAACCACAACCTGGACACGGTCCCGCAACTGCAGCTTGCTGAGGATCCGGCGCACGTGGGTTTTCACGGTGGCCTCGGAGAGGAAGAACTTGTGGGCAATTTCCGCGTTGGACAGGCCCTCGGCGATGGTGGTGAGGATCTCGGTTTCACGCGGTGTGAGCTCGTCCAGCAGCGGATCGCGGTGCTGGCTGGGCGAGTGACCGGGCACGGCACCACCACGAACATACGTTTCCAGGAGCCGTTGCGTTACCCGGGGAGCAACCACGGCATCGCCACTGGCCACCAAACGCACCGCGTGGACCAGCTCCGAGGGGGCCACGTCCTTGAGCAGGAACGCTGAGGCCCCGGCCTGCAAACCAGTGAAGGCGTACTCATCAAGGTCGAAGGTGGTGAGGATGATGACCCGGGCGTCCGAACCGGAATCCGAGATGCGACGGGTCGCTTCGATCCCGTCCATGGCGGGCATCCGTACATCCATCAGCACGACGTCCGGTTGCAGGGCTTCTACTTGGCGGACGGCCTCGACGCCATCGGACGCCTCGCCTACAACGTGAAGGTCCTCTTCGCCTTCGAGGATCAGCCGGAACCCCATTCGAAGCAGCGGCTGATCGTCAACGAGCAGCACTTTGATGATGTCTTCTGTCATGATTCCCCCTTGTCGCCGTTCCAGCGGAGCTCGGCGTGGACCGCCCAGCCTCCCCTTTTTCCCGGACCGGCAGTAACGATTCCAGCATAGATTCCGGCGCGTTCATTCATCCCGGCAATGCCTTGGCCAGTACCCAGGCTTCCCACGGAGTCGCTGCCACCTTCGTGGGTTCCGCGGCCGTCGTCGAGCACGTCAATGGTGACCCGGTCGCCGTCGCGGGCCACTTGGACGTCCACACGGCTCAGCGACCGGCCGTAGCGGAGGACGTTGGTCAACGATTCCTGGACGATCCTGTAGACGGTGAGCTCGAAAGCAGGGTCTGCCGGCAAGGCTGGACCTGAATGCGCATAATGCAGCGGCAGTCCCGCGGTCCGGAAGCCGTCCAGGAGCTTGGACAGGTTGTGTCCGGATGCGAGCGGCGTGAGCGGTGCGGGCCGGCCCGAATCATCACGCAGGACACCAAGGACGCGACGCATATCTGCCAGGGCGGCACGGCCGGTACGCGACAGTTCGCTAAGGACTTCGCCGGCACGCTCCGGATCCTTCTTGACCACTACGGCTGCGCCGTCCGAGAGGCTGATCATCACCGTCAGCGAATGAGCCACGACGTCGTGCATTTCGCGCGCGATCCTGTTCCGCTCGGTGACCTTGCCCAGCTGTGTGGTCCGGGCTGCCCAGGCGGCGATCTCGGCCTCATGTTCCCTGCGCTGGCGAACAGAAATGCCGATGCCGGTGGCCAATAGATTGGACAACATGATGGTGATTGCCGTGGCGATGTTGTTGATGAGGTGGAAGTTCTCCGGAACGTCCTGCAGGGTGCCCATCTGACTCGGACTTGTCCACATGAACAAGTACAGGAGGCTCAGCGGCAGGCTCGCCGCAGCAAAGACCACCAGGGCGATGCCACGCTTCTTGATGGATGCGAACGCGTATAGCGCAAACCACAGGCCGGCGGAAACGTTTGAACCCCACGGGTTCAGGATGGTCGCCGCAACTTCCAAGAGCCCGACGGCGGCAACCACCTGGAGGGGGAACCGCCGCCTGAACATCAGTACGGCGGCGATCAGCGCAAGCAGCACGGCCACGAGCCACTTGCCGTCGATGATGGAGGTGACCATGGTGGGCAGGGCCAACAGCACGTAGCAGAGGACCACCACAACATCCATCGCACGAGGCCGCTTGTAGAAGTAGCGGCGGATCCTGCCCCTGCGACGCTGGGCAATTTCAGCGAAGGACGCATCGGCCGCGGGGGCCGATGCGTCCTTCACCTGTGGAGCTTCAGTCATGAATTGAGCCTAGACTGCGCCTAGACGTCACGCTTCTTCAGCAGGATCATGGCCAGCGCTACCGGCACAACCACCCAAGCGCCCAGAACCAGGGCCGCCTGCCACGCTTCGAGCGTGTCCGGAACATGTTCGACGGCGGTCAGCGGACTGAGCGTGCTGGTGGGCAGGTACTTGCTGGCTTCCTTGAAGAAGTCGCCCGGGATGAGCTGGAACGCGATCGGCAGAACAAAGAAGATGCCCACCAGGCTCATGATTCCGCCTGCGGAGTTGCGGACGATTGTTCCAAGTGCCATACCAATGGCGGCCACGGCTGCAACGTAGATGCTGTTGACCAGCAGCAGCTTGATGGACTGTGAGCTGCCAAGATCCAGCTTGAGACCGTAGTTATCCACGATCGGCAGCGACACCAGGCCCGCGATGTAGGTGGACACGGCAGTCAGCAGGAAGGCGCTCACAACCACCACAATGAGCTTGGCCAGGAACGGTGAAAGCCGCTTGGGTACGGCAGCAAACGTTGAGCGTGCCATGCCCGTGGTGAACTCGGAGCTCATGAGCAGGACGCCCAAGGAACCGAGGATGAGTTGGGCGAAGGAAATACCCGATGTTGGGATGCTGACGGCCAGATCCCCGCCCTGCGCTGCGATTGCTGCTGCAGCTTCGGGATCCCGTGCGGCCTGCTCTGCAAAACTTCCTGTTCCCCATGCCGCGAGGGCCGCGAAACCAACCATGACGATCGCGGTGGAAGCCAGGAGGATCAACGTGGACATCAGGGTACGGAACTTGATGAATTCCGAGTTCAGCACGCGGTGGAAAGCCGGTCCGGGACCGACGGAGTTACGAATGGACCTGCGGTCCAAAGTGGTGGTGCTCATGTCTATTTCCCTCCGGCCTGAGCGGGAACCGAGGCCCCGGTGGTGATGTGCGAGTGGTATTCGACCTCGTCCTTGGTCAGTTCCATATAGGCCTCTTCCAGGCTCGCCTGGAGCGGGGTCAGTTCGTAGACCATGACCTGGTTCTCAAGCGCAGTCTTGGCGATGCCCCGGGGATCCAGTCCGGACACCTCGAGTAGTTCGCGCTCGTGGACTTCAACGGAAACGCCGGTCCCGGCAAGAAGCTGCATGAGCCGCTCCGGCTGGTCCGTACGGACTCGGGTCCGCGCCTGGCCCTTGCCCGTGATGATTTCGGCGATGGGTGCGTCGGCAATGATCTTGCCGCGCCCAATCACGATGAGGTGGTCGGCCGTCAGTGCCATCTCGCTCATGAGGTGGCTGGACAGGAAGACTGTGCGGCCCTCGGAGGCCAGGTATTTGACGAGGTTGCGGACCCACACCACGCCTTCGGGATCGAGGCCGTTGACGGGCTCATCCAGGATGATGGTCTGCGGGTCGCCCAGCAGCGCGGCGGCAATACCGAGGCGCTGACCCATTCCGAGCGAGAATCCCTTGACCTTCTTCTTCGCCACGTCACTCAGGCCGGTCATCTCGATGACTTCGCGGACCCGGCTCTTGGGGATGCTGTGCGTGGCCGCCATGGCAAGGAGGTGGTTGTATGCAGTGCGGCTCGTATGGACAGCCTTCGCGTCCAGGAGGGCACCGATTTCACGGAGCGGGGCCTTGTGCTGGGCGAACGGTTCACCGTTCACGGTCACAAGTCCTGCCGTGGGAGAGTCCAGCCCCATGATCATGCGCATGGTGGTGGACTTGCCGGCACCGTTCGGACCCAGGAAGCCCGTGACCCGTCCGGCTTGGACAGTGAAGCTGACACCGCCCACGGCGGTTTTCTCGCCGTAGACCTTGGTCAGGCCTTTTGCTTCGATCATGGAAGCGTTCCCTCCTCGGAGCACATGAGTGTGCAAGTGAGTTTTGAATGTACTCACAACGCTACTCACGGACGGGAAGTAAATCGCCTGTCTCAGGGATGATTCAGGGTCCAGTCAGGGTAGTCCTCCCGGATGACCCGCGCCGGATCAGCCAGCCGGCAGCGGCGAGTACACGCGGAGTTCGCGCGGCTTCGCAATGAACGTGGCCGTACGGACACCAGGCTTCGGCTCACCGTCCACGGCCAGGACCAGGGGCTGCCCTATCGCTTCCACAGTGATGGTGGTGGCCTCAGTCAGATGAGTGACTTTGGACGCTGCGACGGTGCCTGTCACCACCGCCCACAGCAGGCGCGCGCGGGCAAACGGCTCGTCCGCCGTGATCATCCGAATGTCCAGGACGCCGTCGTCCAGCACCGGCCTGCGAAGCGGGGCGTGATCCCGCGGGTAGTAGCGGCCGCGCCCCAGGTAAAGGATCCAAAGTTTGTGTTTCACTCCGTCCACGGTGAGCGTGGTGGGCGAGTTCACGCCAAAGGTGCGCAGGGAGGCAACCAGTCCTGCCACGGGTTTCCCGAGCGCCGGCTGGAGCCGCTCACGCCTGCGGACTAGATTGGGATACACCCCTACGCTGGCGGTGTTCAGCATCGCCAGCTCGGTGATCTCCGGAGTCTCCGGCAACCCGCGCTGGACCACGACGTGCCCCAGGTCAACGGACGCTGCCTGCCCCTTGGTCACCGCTTCGATGGCGTCGTCGATCGAGCTGGTGCCCACGTCGCGGGCGAAGTGGTTGAGGGTTCCGCCCGGCAGCACCAGGAGCGGGAGTGAATGTTCGACGGCGGCCGCAGCCGCAGTGCCCACCGTTCCGTCTCCGCCCCATACGCCCAGTGCAACGGTGCCTGGTCGGGTTGCTGCGGCCTCCATCCCGGCCGCAATGTCATCGCCCTCCACCAATTCCCGAATATGCGCTTTCGGGAATATCTCCTTCAGGAGCTCTCCCGTCTCCGGCGTGTAGGAACCACCCATGACGTTGACCGCAATACTGAGCCCCTCGCCGTCGTGGATTGCGGGCGCCTCCACGGGCGTGCGGCGGGGAGTTGGCTCCGGCGGCCGGGCTGGCCACCAGTTGCGTGTCACCAACGCGGCGCCGGCGCCGAGAGCCGAACCCAGCACCACATCGGAGGGCCAATGAGCGCCGGTGTGCACGCGGGAGTAGGCCACCCCTGCTGCAATAGGGGCCAAAGCAAGTCCGATAGCCGGGGACACTATTCCGGCGCCCACAGCGAAGGCAACCGCAGATGCAGAATGGCCCGAAGGCATGGAGGAACTTGTCGGCTGGGGATTCACGAAGCGGAACAGCGGAAGGTGCTCGGGAAGAGGCCTGGACCGGGGGAGTGCCCGCTTGAAGATGACGTTGGTGACGCCGGAGGCAACGCCCAAAGCCAGGAGGCCGTGAAGGGCTGCCCTGCGTGGCTTGCCGGGGAAAGCTGCCATGACTCCCGCGACACCAAACCACAGCTTCCCTTTGGTGGCAACGGCAGAGAGCCTGCGAAAGAAGACGTCGTGATCGCCCTGGGGTTGCCGGGACACCGCCCTCACCAGGAAATGGTCAAGCCGTGCAACCCGTTTGGGGCCCTTGCCCACGAAACCTCGCATCCCAACACAGTAACCCTTGTGGCCTGCCCTAGTGGCGTGGAGCCGAAGTACGCAGCCTTGCATTGGCGGCCATGGCTACGATGTAGTGATGGTTCGCGACATCCTTCGGCGTCAACGGCCCGAGTGGCAGTTGGTGACTCCCGGCCTGCTCCTGCTGTGCGCTTTTGCGGTCCCGGCCGGGATGTTGCTGGCCGGGCAAGGCGAGCCGGCCTTCAACGGCGTGGACACCATGTGGCAGGCCTACTCATTCACCTTGCACTCGCCGTTCTGGGATGCCGTGAATACAGTGCTCAATTGGGCCGGATATGTGGGTGTACTGATCTTCCACACGCTGCTCGCAGTTGCGCTTGTTGTGGCGCGCCGACCCATGACCTCGATCTTCGTCGCCGCTTCCGGCATCTCCGCGCTGGCGCTCACGCAACTGGCCAAAACAGTCGTGGGGCGAAGCCGGCCCGAAGGCGCAAAGGTTTTGACCGACACCGGTTCATACCCTTCAGGGCATGTATCGGCCACCACTGCTTTCCTGATGGTGCTGGTTGTACTCATCGCCCGCTGGTGGATGACTGCGATCGCCACCCTTGGAGTCATCGCCATGATGATCAGCAGGACCTACCTTTCGGCCCACTGGCTGAGCGATGTCCTCGGTGGCGCCTGCTTGGCTGCCGGTGTCGTCCTGCTCCTGTGGTGGCGCTTCCGGGATATATGCACCGAGGAGAACGCCAAAGCCGGCGGAAGAACTATTTGGGCGGCAAAGGCTTCGCGACCCCTGCAAGCAGAAGAGCGAGCAGAATAGGCGCTCCGATGGCCAGCAAGGCCAGGTGGATCCCGGTGTGGTCGCCCAGGTAGCCCAGAAGCGGCGGGCCTGCCAGGAAGGCGATATAGCCGATGGTGGAAACAACAGACACCCGGGCTGCGGCGTGCTTGGGGTCGTCCGCTGCGGCTGACATGCCCATGGGGAAGGCCAGGGCCGCCCCGATGCCCCACAGCGCCGCGCCGATCCCTGCCAGAACGACGTTGCCGGCAAAGACGAACAACGCCAGGCCAGCTGCGGCCGCTGCCATGCTGGCCCGGAGTACCGTCACACGGCCGAACCTGTCGATCGCCTTGCCACCGAGGAACCGCATGACCGTCATCGCCAGGACGAAGAGCGCGAACAGCAACGCGCCCGTGGATTCGGAGGCGCCAAGACCATCAACGGCCGCCTTTGCGATCCAGTCGTTGCCCGCACCTTCGGTGAGGGTGGCACCCAGGACCACGACCCCGATGAGCAGCGTCCTGCCATCGCGCCAAGCCGAGGGGCCCTTCTCAGCCGGCACGCCGCCGTCGTGAATTTCCGTTGACTCGTGCGGCAGGAAGTATCTGGGGACCGTCAGCGCGAGGGCGACGGCAATGGCGGCGATGACCAGCAGGTGCTCTGGCAAACCAACACCGAGCTGGGACAGTCCGGCGCCGATCAGCGCGCCCAGGAAGGCGCCACCGGAGAAGGCCGCGTGGAACTGGGGCATAATGGTGCGCTTGAGCCGGTGCTCAACGTCAGCTCCCTCGATGTTCTGCGCGACATCCCACAGGCCGATTCCGATGCCGAAGAAGAACAGCGCGATTGCCGTGGCCGGAACTGACGCGGCCATCAGCGAGAAGGCAATGGCTGCACCGGCAGCACCCGCAACGATCCCCGCAACGCGAACCGTGTTCGCTGTGCCGATCCTGCCAACCACCCAGCCGGCCGATGGCAGGGCAAGCAAGGACCCTACCGCTGTACAGAGCAGCAGGGTGCCCATCTGGCCTGAGGTAAGGCTGAGGGCCTCGGTAACGGCCGGAATGCGGGCAGCCCAGCTGGCGAACACCAGACCGTTCATGCCGAAGATCAGGAAGGTCGCCACCGCCGCTGCATTGACGTTGGTGGTGCTTCTGGTGTTGGTGGTCATGCAATCACAACTTCCACGGAGAGTTTGTTGAGCCGGGCGAGATCTTCTGGGGATGGTTCCTGGTCTGTCACGATGACGTCCACGGCCTCCATGGCGGTAACCAGGGCCACGGCGCTGGCATTCCATTTACTGCCTGCGGACGCCACGATGACGCGCGCCGCCGATTCGAGGCCGGCGCGTTTCACTGCCGCATCGTCAAGGTCGTGGGCCAGGAGGCCGTCCTTGAGGTTGAGGGCGCAGGGAGTTACGACGGCGGTGTCGAACCTTAGTGAGCGGATGTTGGCTTCCGCCATGGGTCCCCGGAATGATTGTTCGCCTTGGACAAGCCTGCCACCGGGGAGGATGAGTTCAGGTGCCCTGCCAGCCGTCTTTCCTGTCAAAGCCTCGACGCCGTGGAGGGACATGGGCATGACCGTGAGTTCCCGTGTGGCAAGCCTGCGGGCGATCTCCGTTGCGGTTGAGCCGCTGTCCAGCCACACGTGCTCCCGGTCCCTGATGAGGTCGTCAACGGCCGCCGCTATGCGGATCTTGGCGTCGTGGTCTTCCAGCTCGCGCTGCCCGTAGCCTGGGTTTTCTCCCCGGGCCAACAAGCTTCGTGCACCACCGTGGACGCGCTTCAGCACCCCGTTGGCTGCAAGGATTTCAAGGTCCCGGCGGATCGTGGCACCGGAAGCCCCCGTGGCATCCACCAGTTCATCCACAGTGGCTTGTTCGCGCGTGCGCAGCAGCTCGCCTATGAGCCGGTGGCGGTCAGCAGTTCCCATTCTCCAACCGTAGCAAGCTCTGCGCATTTAATCATGCGTTGTGATCACTTACGCACAGACGTTCTCTCACCTCCCGTCGCTTAAAGCGGAACGCTCTCGCAGCCAGTGCAAGAGCGTCCGCGGAAAGTCGCCGATAGGTGAGAGTGGATCCGTGGTTAGCGGGCGCGCTCCACCCGTTTCTCGTCCCACACGGGCTCTTCGGATTCATAGACTTTGCCGTCGGAACCGAAGATCAGGAAACGGTCAAAGGACTTGGCGAACCAGCGGTCGTGGGTCACGGCCAGGACGGTGCCCTCGAAAGCGTCGATCGCCCGCTCCAAGGCCTCGCCCGAGTGCAGGTCCAGGTTGTCCGTCGGCTCGTCGAGCAGCAGGAGCGTAGCCCCAGAGAGCTGAAGAAGCAGAATCTGGAAACGTGCCTGCTGACCACCCGACAAAGACTCGTACTTCTGCTCGGACTGACCGGCCAGCCCGTAAGAGTCCAGCGCTCCGGCAGCGGCCTCGCGGGGGAGACCCGAGCGGTGTTCGTCACCGCGGTGCAGGATCTCCAGCAAGGTCCGGCCCAGAAGATCCGGACGCACATGGGTCTGGGCGAAGAACCCGGGCCTGATGCGGGCGCCAAGCTTCACGGCCCCTTCGTGCGGCACTTCAGCAATAACGACGTCGGACACGGGCAGGTGCTCCCGCTCCGGGTCGGTGCCGCCGGTGGCGAGCAGCCGCAGGAAGTGGCTCTTGCCCGATCCGTTGGAACCCAGCACGCCCACGCGGTCACCGAACCAGATCTCGGTGGAGAACGGCTTCATGAGCCCGGTCAGTTCGAGTTTCTCCGCCACCACGGCGCGCTTGGCAGTGCGACCACCCTTGAGGCGCATCTTCACGTTCTGCTCGATGGGCAGCGCCTCGGGCGGTCCCGCCTCCAGGAACTTGGCCAGGCGGGTCTGCGCTGCCTGGTACCTGTTGGCCATGTCAGAGCGGAACGCGGCCTTGTTCTTGTACATGTTGACGAGTTCCTTGAGCTTGATGTGCTCCTCGTCCCAGCGCTTGCGGAGTTCCTCGAACCGGGCGTTGCGGTCGGCGCGGGCCTCGACATAGGAGCCGAAGCCCCCACCGTGGATCCATGCGCCGGCACCGTTGATGCCTGGCTCGAGCGTGACGATACGCCCGGCCGCGTTGTTGAGCAGCTCTCGGTCGTGGCTGATGAACAGCACAGTCTTCTTGGACTCATTGAGCTTGCCCTCCAACCAACGCTTGCCGGGGACATCCAGGTAGTTGTCCGGTTCGTCCAGGAGCAGGAGCTCGTCCGGGCCGGCAAAGAGCGCTTCCAGCACCAAGCGCTTCTGTTCGCCACCGGACAGGGTGGAGGCGCGGCGGAACTGCGCTTTGTCGAAGGAAATCCCCAACGCGGCCATGCAGACTTCGTCCCAGACGGTCTCGACGTCGTACCCGCCGGCATCGCCCCAGTCCACGATCGCCTGGGCGTACTTCATCTGCGTGGGCTCGTCGTCGTGCTCCATCATGGCGAGCTCTGCGTCCTCCACCGCCTTTGCAGCGGCAGCAAGCCCGGCCTGGGCCGTGGAAACCAAAAGGTCGCGGACGGTTGATTCGTCGCGGACCTGGCCCACGAACTGCCGCATGATGCCCATGTTGCCTGAACGGCCCACAACACCTTCGTCCGGCGTGAGGTCGCCGGAGATGATCTTGAACAGGGTGGTCTTACCGGTGCCATTCGGTCCGATGAGAGCGGTCTTGGTGCCGTCGGGGACCTTGAAGGTCACTCCGTTGAGCAGCTGGGTGCCGTCGGAGAGGAAGTAGTCGATGCCGGAAACGTCAATATGGGCCACGTTTCAATCCTCCCACGGCACGGGATAAGGCTCGACGGCGGTACTCGGCTACGGCTTCCGGCGGGCAAATTCCGGCGCATGCTCGGGACGCGGACCGAAGGCAATCATTCGCGCCGGCAGCTTCCCGAAGGAAGGAAAGTTCCTCGCCACGAAGACCAAGGGCTTGGGAGGCTTCGGTTGCTTGCCGGCCATGACCTGCGCGAACACCACTCGGTGCAGGACCCGCTGGAAGGTCTGGACGATGACAGTGGGAAGCCAGCGCCGCTTTTGGACCGCGGCGAGGTGTCCGTCGTCGAGCGTTTCACCTAGCAAAGGCGACGCGAGCACGCGCGCTGCCGCCACCGCGTCCTGCACCGCAAGGTTGATCCCCACACCGCCGGCTGGGGACATCGCATGCGCGGCATCCCCAATGAGCAATAGCCCCGGCCGGTGCCATCGGGGCAGGCGGTTGAGTTTCACGTCCAGGAGGTGGAGGTCGTCCGTGGATTCGATGGTGTCCACTCGGTCGGCGAGATCCGGCCGCAGGCTGGCAACCTTGTCGCGAAAGGCCTCCACCCCTGCAGCCCGCAGTTGTGGGTCCGAGCCTTTAGCGGCCAAGTACGCGATCTGGTGATAATCCTTGCGGGTCAGGCTCAGCAGTACGTCAGAGGCGCCAAAACGCGGCGAGATGGAGGACATTGGTTCGTCCTCGCCTGCGGTTCGCGGCAGCCTGAACCACCACGTATCGAACGGCACGGGAAATTCATGCGGCACCAGCCCGGCCTTGGTACGGAGCACCGAGCCGCGTCCATCGCATGCCACCGTCAAAGGCGCCTTCAGTTCGCCGGTTGCTACAACAGAACCGGTCAGGGGATCGCGGGTTTGGTATGCCACTCCCGCAACAGCGCCCGAGGAATGGCGCAGCAAGTCCGTGGCCTCAGTGTTCATCAGCAACGTGAACGCAGGTTCCTGTCGAGCTGCCTCCACCAGGAAGTTGAGCAGGTCCCACTGCGGCACCATGGCCACGTAATTGTAGGGGGCCTTCAAGCGTCCAAAATCAGCGAGGACCACTGAGTCGCCTGGCCCGGTCGGTAGCCGGAAATTGCCCAGTTTGCTCTGGGGAAGGGCGCGGAATCCTTCTCCGAGGCCCAGCTCATCCAAGAGCCGAATGGTTGAGGCGTGGACGGTATCACCCCGAAAATCACGCAGGAAGTCGGCGTGCTTTTCCAGCACAGTCACCCTGACGCCGGCACGGGCAAGCAGCAGCCCCAGTACGATCCCTGCCGGCCCTCCGCCGACCACCACACACTGGGTACCTGCCGTCATAGTCTGCCTCCGAATCAGCCCGCCGCAGTAAGGAACGACTTCAACAACGGCCCGCTGGTGGTAGCGCCAAGCCCGCCGTCTTCAACGAACACGGCGACTGCGAGGTCGCCGTGGGTAGCCACGATCCACGCGTGTGTCTTCGGCGGGTTGTCGTTGCCGAATTCCGCGGTACCGGTCTTGGCTCCTACGGGTGCCCCGGGCACCTCCGCCAGGAAGCCGGCGTGGCCGGATGTCACCACGGCGCGCATCATGTCCGCCAGTGCAGCGGCTTCTTCCTTGGTGATCGGCTTGGTGGACGCTGGCGCAGCGCTTGCTGTTGCGGAAGCGGACGACGGCGATGCGGAGCCACTTTCAGTGGGGGTCGAAGCTGCGCTGGGGTCCTGTGCTGCATCGGCGTTCAGCACCAGCTGCGGTGAAACCGGGGCGCCGTTGGCTACGGACGCGGCCATGACGGCTGCCGAGAGTGGCGAGAAGAGGACTTTGCCCTGGCCGATCATGGAAGCGGCGTGCTCGGTGCCTTCTGCGGCGCCGGGAACCGAGCCAAGGAACGCGTCAGCGCCCAGCTTGGGGGCTTCAACGGCCACACCCAAGGCCTGTGCAGCGGATTCGAGTTGGTCCTGGCTGACGGTTTCGCGGGCGTTGATGAAGGCAGTGTTGCAGGAGTGCGCAAACGCATCCCGCAGAGCCACGGAGCCCAGCGAGGTTTCGGGGTAGCCCTCGGCGTTCTTGAAGGTTCGGCCATCGACAGTCAGCGTGGAGGGGCATTCCACGGTGGAATCCGGGGTGGCGCCGTTGCGGAACATGGCCAACGAATCAACGATCTTGAATGTGGACCCGGGAGCGTACTGCCCCAGAAGTGCGGTGTTGTAGCCGTTGCTGCCCGGTCCGGACGCTGCGGCAAGAACGGCGCCTGTGGATGGTCTGAGGGCCACAATGGCAGACGCCGGCTCGACTCCTGCCAACGTTTCCTCCGCCAGCTGCTGAAGCTTCAGGTCCAGGGTGGTCTTGAGGGTGGTGCCCGGCGAGGGAAGGGACGAGAAGAACACCTTGGTACCGGGGGTCTCTCCTTCGGCCTTTTCAGCCGGGGTGGCCACGACTTCCACGCCGTCCTTGCCGCGCAGCAACGAGTCGTATTTCTGCTGCAGGCCGCCGGTTCCCGTGGTGTCTCCGGCTCGCAGGACGCCATTGGATTTCTCGATCTGCTCTGCACTGGCTTGCCCAACGCTGCCCAACAGCGCGCGGGCAAAGGTCCTGGTGGGAGCCAGGGCCATGGAGTCCAGGATGCTGACACCGCCAGGGATGGCTTTGATCCTGGCTTCAGTGATGTCCGCCGTATAGGCACGGAGTACAAGGCCTTCCACAAAAGCCTGGGGTCCCGAAGCAGCAACCTGCTTGGCGTACTCCTCGGCGTCCAGTCCCAGAAGGGCTGCCATGGCACGCGCAGAAGCATCGGCCTGTTCGGCGGGAACCTTGGTCTTGTCGATGCCTACCCGGAAGACAGGCCGGTCCTCAACAATCGGGGCGTCGCCGGCACCAAGGATCTGGCCGCGCTGGGCGGCAACGGTCTTGACCGACAAAGTTTCACCGTCGGAGAGCTGCGGCGCAAGCAGGGCAGGGTTCCATTGGACCGCCCACTTGTCGCCCGACTTCTTCAGCGTGGCTTCGGAGCTGTACTCCCACTTGGCCGAGCCAATGTTCCAACTGTAGTTAAGGGGGAAAGTGGCGGTGTCGCCGTCGAGTTTCACCTCCCCGGACGCAACCGACGGCTTGGCGTCAAGGCCCTCGAAGACGGCTTTGAGTTCATCGTTGGCCGCGGCAGCGTCCTTGCCCTCCACGGCCAGCGAACCGACGTCGAGCGCTGACAGCGAGGAGGCCAGCTGCTTGGCTGCTCCCTCCGCACCGGCCCGTCCGTCATCACAGGCGGTCAGTGAACCAACCATGACAAGAGTCACGAGACCAAGGACAAAACCCTGCTGCATTTTCAGTTTCCCCATTTGCGACATTATGCCCCGTTCCCCTGACAGTTTCTTGTCGTGCCCGGGAAGCGGACAGCCGCCGCCTGCCATCCCCGGGAAGAGGCGGCAAGCGGCGGCTGTCTGGAAATCAAACTAGGGAGCGCACGTGAACTTGGCATCACCCCAGACACCATGCGCGCCGTTGATGGAACCGGACGGGTCCACCACCAATTCCACGTAGGCCACGCCTGTCAGGTCAACAGACACCGATTCCGGAGCGAATCCGGGGGTGTACGTGCGCGACTGGTACTTGTTCACGCCGTCTGCGTTGACCTTGAAGATGATGTTGCCGCCGAAACCGCTCTCAAGGCCCACCTGCGAGGTGAATGTCGAACACTTTCCGCCCAGGTAATACGTGATCTTCGAGGCAGCGTGGACGCCAAGACCCTTGGTGAACACGGGCTGCTGCCCGGTTGCGGGGTCCGTGTAATTGATGGCCAGGGGCTTGTCCGGGGACGACGCCGAGTCCTTGTTGGCCACGTTCTTGCCGATCACGCCGTAGCCGTTCAGGGCCTGGACCCAAGGTGTCTCGGAGGCATATACGGAGCCAACCGGGACGTTCGGCAGTGGCTGGGAGGTCACCTTCCAGTCGAAGAACTTCACCCGCGTATCGGTAGGCAGCGTCACGGACGCCAACTCCTTGGTGGGGTTCAACCGGACAGTGTTGGAGAACGCCTGGTACTTGTACTGCGTGTACTCCGGCGACGGGCCGTTGGCGTTGTTGCGGCCCTGTTCGGACACCGCCAACACTGCCCCGTTCAGCACGGACGGCTGCAACCAGTTGGGGAAGAAGATCGATTGCTTTTCCATGCTTCCATCGGCATATGTCAGGGTGAGCTCGGGACTGGTGCCGTTCCCAACCGCTGCGGATCCGAGGACAGCCAAGTGGGTTCCCTTGCCCTTGACGGCGATCGTTTGCGCGGACAATGCCACCGAGTTGGCGACGTCCGGCCCGACGGCCGGCCACGTGTAGTCCACCTGCGTAGGCTTCCCGGCGTCCACCGTTACCGTGCTGCCCGGTCGGACACCGCCAGCCGGTACCGTAGCGGCAGCCAGCTGCTCGGCCGCGAAGGTGGCCCCTCCGCCGTCGAAGTTTCCGAGTGCCTTACCTGCCACGGTGGTGACTGAAACGGTGTTGTACGCGGCGGCCAAGGAACCGTAAGCGACGTAGATCTGGTTGCCGCCGGTCACTGACTGGGCGGAGCCCGAAGCAGTGTACGACGCCGAAACCCGCACGGTCTGTTGGCCTGCCTTGGCGCTGGAGCCGGGTTTGATGACGAATGTTGCCGTGGTTGTCCCGCCACCGTTGACCTTCGCCGCAGTTGCGCCGGTGGAAGAGACCACGGTCCACCCCTCAGGGAGAACCGGCGTCAGGACCACGTTGGTCTTGGCTTTGGTTCCGGTGTTCACGAAGGCCGCGGTGACGGTGGTTTCCTGGTCCTGGAAGACCTGCTGGCCAGTGGTCACGCGAACTTCGGCCGCCGTGTCTTCCTGGCTCTTGCCACCCAGCGGACCTGCTTGCTGGAGCTGAACCGTTGCGGACTGGTTGGAAGCGATGGAACCCGTCTTCACCCAGATGGTGCCGTTGTTGGCCTCATCGAAGTACCAGCCGGTTGTTGCTGCGGCGTAGGCGGCTTGGGTGGAGTGCTGCGTGAGCTTGGTGCCCCCGATCTTGACGTCCTTGGGAGCTGCGCCGGCGTGGACTTTCAGCTCATACGGTCGGGCAGCGGCCTTGCCGGTGTACTCGCCCTTCCGTTCACCGATGGACACCTTGACGCTGCTGTTGCCCTTGCCCGGAGCGTCCACTGCGAACAGCTGGCTGGAGGACTTTCCGTCCTTGAATTCGCGGGTGACTTTGTCATCCTCGTAGAGCGTGAACGTGTCCTGGCCCTGGGCGTAAACGTCCAGGGTGATCATGGAATCTTCCGGAACCAAGGAGGCGTTGCGGGCCACGATGCCTTGCGGGATCACCGCTCCGGCACGAACGAACACAGGCAGCTTGTCCAAGGGTGCGTTATAGCCGTTGAGGATCTGGCCGCCCTGGTAAAGCTTGCCGGTCCAGTAATCCACCCACTGCTGGCCTGCCGGAAGAAATATGCCGTTACGGACATCTGTCTGGGTGAAGACCGGTGCCACCAGGAAGTCGGAGCCAAGCATGAACTGGTTGTTCGCCTCGGCACCGTAGGACCACTGCTGGTCGGGGAATTCGAGGGCCATGGAGCGCATCATCGATACGCCCGTGGTGGAGGATTCCTGCGCCAACGAGTAGATGAAGGGCATGAGCTGCTGGCGGAGCTGGAGGTATTGGCGGTTGATGGCCGTGGCTTCATCGCCGTAGAGCCACGGACGCTTATCCGTAGCCGCCCAGCCGGACATGGAGTAGAGCGCCGGCGCGAAGGCCTTCCACTGAAGGTCGCGGACATACGACTCCGCAGAGCCGCCAAAGATGCCGTCCACGTCACCCGTGGTGAACGCCAAACCCGAGTTGCCGGCGCCGGTGAGGGCCGAGACCTGCCAGCGGACGGCGTCGAGGTTTCCTGAATGGTCACCCGTCCACTGCATGCCGCAACGCTGGGAGCCGGCCCAACCTTCCACCATCAGCGAGGTGCCGCGGGCATTCGAGTACTGCTCGATGCCGCCGTGTGCTGCCTCGCAACCGGTGAGGGCCTGGCGGTAGCCCTGCCCCACCCACGCAACGTCAAGCTTGCGGAGCCGGACCCCGGCCTCACCTACTTCGTACTCCTGGTTGGTCAGGGAACGCTGGGTCCACAGGCCAACCTTGAGATCGGTTTCTTCCTCGATGTTGCTGACGGTTTCCGGGAGTTGCTGATATTCGCAGCCGTATCCGTCGTTGACCAGCATCCAGCCCGCGGGCATGTCGTTCTCGACGAACTTCCGCGCGGTCTTGATGGCGTCGGGCGTGCGCTGCTTGGCGCCGTCGGGATCGCCGTAGCCTGAGGATGAATAACCCGGGTTGGAGCGGTTGTAGCAGTCGGCATCGCCGTATTCCAGGGCGTAGACCGGTGGCATCATCGGCTTGCCGGTCAGCGTGGTGTAGGCGCCCAGGGACTGCTTGTAATCGCCCACGAAGTAGTAGGCGTCGAAGCGCTTTTCCTCATGCGTGGTGGTGGGCTGGCCGCCGAAGTTGTAGGAACCGCGGGCAAAGGTGTCGCGGAGGACGCCGTAGCCCTTGGAGGACATGTAATAGGGCACGGCGTTGGGGTAGCCGTCGTCGTCCCAGTCGAAGTTCTTGGCGATGTTGATGAGGGCGCCGGTGTGGACGGAGCGGCCGTTCTGCATGCCGCCGCCGATGAACTGCTCGCCATCCTGCTGCGCGAGGTGCTGCGTGGCGGAGTTCGCCCCAAAGGTGATGGGCGCGGACTCTTCCAGGACCAAGGAACCGTCAGCCCTGAGAACCCGGAGCTGGGTGGTGGCTTTGTTGATCTCAACGGTGATCTTCGCGGTCTTCAGGACCAGCCAGTCGCCATCCGTGACGGTTGGGGTGGTCCCGGCGAACTTGTCCTTGCCCACCACGATGTTGGCGGTCCTGGCCGGGTCGCCTTGGTCCGTGTTGGCGGGGTCCGTGAACTTTCCGCTGGGGTCCGCTTCAAGGCGGAAGTTGCCGTCGTCCAGGAACGTGACGCGAATGGCGCCGTTCCCGGTGGAAAGGTCGACGACGTTGCCGGACTGGGTAAAGCCTGTCACCGCACCAAGGGGTACTCCAGCTGCATCGACAGGTACTTCGGGGGTGACGGCTTTAGTGGCGGCGGGGTCGCCGGGCACGGCATTGGCGGCCGCGGCAAACGTGAGCGCAGGGATGGCACCTGCGAGGAGGAGGGAGGCGAGGCCGAGTGACGCGGCCTTTCTGGCTAACGAACCTTTTTTGGCGCGTCCGGAGCTGCTGGGGGCAGCGCCGGACAGGCCCAAGGAGGGTGCGGACATGTGGGGCCAACTTTCGACGAGTGACTTTTTGTGATCTAACTCATAGCGAAACGTGCACTAATCGTCACTGCAAAAGAGCAAAAGGTCAACCGTTTCACCAAAATTGCCGACCCAACTTAGTGCCCGCGGATGATCCTGCGCTGCGTCGCAACCGAGATGGCCGCCGTGCGGTTGTCCACCCCGAGCTTGGCGTAAATGTGCACCAGGTGGGTCTTTACAGTCGCCTCGGAAATGAAGAGTTGCTTGGCCATGGCACGGTTGCTCATGCCCGTCGCGAGCAGCTCCAGTAACTGGACTTCCCGGGCACTCAACGCCGGCGCAGGATTCCGGATCCGCCCCATGAGCCGGGCCGCGACCTCAGGTGCCAGCGCAGTCTGACCGGCAGCTGCCGACAGCACAGCTTGGCGGATCTGCTCAGGCGGAGCGTCCTTCAGCATGTAGCCACTCGCGCCTGCCTCCACCGCGTTGAGGATGTCCGCGTCGGTGTCGTACGTGGTCAGAATCAGCACGGGCGGCGGGGGAGTCCCGGCCTCACCCGCTTTGATCTTCCCGGTGGCCGTGACCCCATCCATGCCGGCCCCCATCTGGAGGTCCATAAGGACCAGGTCCACGGGCTCGCCGAGGGCATGCAGCTTGCTGAGCTCAGCCAGTGCAGCATCGCCGTCAGACGCTTCGGCAACTACCGTGACGCCCGGGAACTCAGCCAACATTGCGCGGAGGCCGGCACGGACCACGGGATGGTCGTCCACCAACAGGACACGGATTTCACTCATGCCACACCTTCATCTACCGGCAGCGGTACCCGAACGGCCACCACGGTTCCTTCGCCCGGAGCCGACTCGATCTCCAGGCTGCCTTCCAGCGCGGCAAGCCGCTCGCGCAAACTCATAAGTCCGACGCCGGTGCCGTCGCCCCGCGCCGTACGGGCCGCCGTCGAGGGCTCGAAACCTATACCGTCGTCGAAAACGTCCAGTGTCACCTCGGCGCCAAGAAAGGACAAAGTCACGACGGCGGCACGTGCGTGGGCGTGCGCCCACACGTTCGCGAGGGAGGCCTGAGCGGCCCGGAGCAAGGTGGTCTGGTACGTGTTGGGCAGCTCCACGGGCGTGCCCACCAGTGCGAAACGGCACCGCAAGGCCGTTCCACGGGCAGCGGCCTCGGTCTCCGTCTTTCCACAGAGCCTGCGCAGGCTGTCCACCAAGCCAGACTGTTCCAAGGCAGGTGAACGCAGGCCCCGGACAAAGCTCCTGGCCTCCGCAAGGTTCGTCGATGCTGTGTCCTGCACGATCCTCAACCGCTCCTTGGCCGCCTGCGCGTCCCCATCGTCCAAGGCCTTCTCCGCGGACCTTCCCATCAGGATGATGCTGGAGAATCCCTGAGCCAGGGTGTCGTGGATTTCGCGGGCCAGCCGCTCACGCTCAGCCAGCATGCCGGCGTCGTGCTGGGTTTGGGCGAGTTCGGCGCGCGTCCGCCGGAGATCGTCGGCCACAACGCGTTGATTCTCGGCCTCCAGGAACAAAGCTCTGTACGCCAGCCCGGTCACCACTGCGAAGCCCGCCCCGAACACCGGTCCCAGGACCATGGCGAGCTGCAATCCGCCGTCGGCCGAACCCCGGCTATGGAACCACAAAGCACCAACCAACAGTGCCGTGCTGAGCGCAATAGCGGGCAACGACAAGCGCCGGGGCAACAGATGAAGCTGGAGGAAGAACAGGGGAAAAGCCACCCACGCGAAGTCGCTGCTGACCAGCAGGAGCAGCAACCAGAGCAGCATGACAGCGGCCAGCCACCACCGCGCATAGGGAGTGGGGTCGAACCGGCCGGCATCGCCTGAGTGGCGCTTCTCCAGGATGGTTCCGGCGAGGTAAACGAGGGCCAGCACGGCGGACAAGCCCAATCCACCCACCACAGCCACGGGAGAAGGCGCCCCGGCAGATCCGACACCAGTCAGCAAGCGCCCAATCGCAACCAGAAGGAGAATTGCGAAACCCACGTGCAGGCAGACGCGCAGGACACGGAGGATGGTGGCGGCACCGGTGGACTGCATGCCTCCCAGCGTATCCCTGGCGCTTCCTTTCAAGGCCCGGATTCGGCGCCGCGACGCGCGAATCAACCATTCGGATGATAGCCGGCTCAACCCCTCGGATCGCGCCAATCCATCCACCTCACGATGTCCCGGCGCGCCATCGCCGGAAGAGTGGAAAGAGCCGGGATCAAGCCCGCAATCAAGCAAAGGACTCTGATGTTTCTCGCCATCCGCGACATTCGTTTCGCCAAGGGCCGCTTCGCGCTCATGGGCAGCGTCGTCGCCCTGATCACCTTGCTGCTCGTCATGCTTTCCGGGCTGACGGCAGGCCTGGGCAATCAGTCGACGTCGGCCATTGCGGCCCTGCCCGTTCAGCAAATCGTGTTCGGCGCGCCTGCAGGCGGTGAGCCCAAGGCGTCGTATACCGAGTCGGAAGTCTCCGGCCAGCAGCTCGAGGCGTGGCGGGAACAGCCCGGCGTTGCTTCCGCCCAGGCAGTGGGAATCAGCCAATCCCGGCTTCAGCCCGTGAGCGATGGCGGCGCGCCGGGCGGCACAGCGAACGTCGCAGTCTTTGGCGGCTCCTTGGCACCGTCCACTGTGGAGGACGGGACCGTTGTGGTCGGCGAATCCTTGGCCAAGGACCTGTCGTTGGAGGCCGGCGGCCGCGTTCGTGTCGGCGGAACTGATCTGACCGTCTCGGCAGTTGTTGAGGACCAGTGGTATTCACACACGGGTGTCGTCTGGACCACCCTGGAAACCTGGCGAACCATCGCCCACGCCACCCCCGGCACCGCTACCGTGCTCGCGGTAACGCACGACGCCGGCACCTCCTTGGACCTCGACGCCGCCAATGCGGCGGCCGGCACAGTGAGCATGGATCCTGTGGGTTCGTTCCAGGCCTTGGCCTCGTACAAAAGTGAAAACGGATCACTCATGCTCATGCAGGCATTTCTCTACGGAATTTCCGCGCTGGTCATTGTTGCCTTCCTGACGGTCTGGACAGTCCAAAGGACGCGCGACATCGCAGTGCTCAAGGCGCTGGGCGCCTCCTCCTCGTACGTATTGAAGGATGCTTTGGCCCAGGCAGCCATGGTCCTGCTGGCGGGCGCCGCAGTGGGTGGTGCCATGGGCCTCGCCGGGGGACTCTTCGCGGCCCAGGCCGCTCCGTTCCTGATCACTCCCCTCACCACATTGCTGCCGGTTGCCGGGATCGTCATCCTTGGCCTGGCTGGCGCCGTCCTCGCCGTTCGCAAAGTCACCAAGGTGGACCCCTTGCTGGCCCTCGGCGGCAACTAATACTTTCCTCGAAAGGAATACACCATGACCACCGCTCTCAACCTCGTCAACATATCCCTCGAATATCCGGACGGCGGATCCACCCTCAAGGCCCTGGACGCTGTGGATCTCGCCGTGCAGCAAGGGGAGTTCCTGTCCCTGGTGGGCCCTTCCGGGTCCGGCAAATCCTCGCTGCTCGCTGTAGCCGCTACCCTCGTCAAGGCCACTGCGGGGCTGGTCGTCATCGATGGGCAGGACGTCTCCGCGCTCAAGGAGGCCGAACGCACAGAGTTGCGCCGCGACAAGGTGGGAATCATCTTCCAGCAACCGAACCTGCTGCCTGCGCTGACCGCCGTCGAGCAGTTACTCATCTGCGAGCATCTGCGCGGCAATCCGTTGAAGGAGGCGCGCCGCAAGGCGGTTGAGCTGCTGGAGGTCGTAGGCCTGTCCGGGGCCGCGCACAAGCGTCCACACCAGTTGTCCGGCGGTCAACGTCAGAGGGTGAACATTGCCCGGGCCCTCATGGGCAGTCCCACTGTCCTGCTGGTGGACGAGCCGACCGCTGCCCTCGACCACGAACGGAGCGAGTCAATTGTCCGGCTTTTGCGCAGCGTCACCGATGAGTTCCAAACGGCTACCGTGATGGTCACGCACGACACCGAATTCCTGCCCCTGACGGATTCAGTCGCGACCATGCGGGACGGGCGGATCAGCCGCGCGTTGGTCCCGTCCGCCCAGCCCAAGTAGGTAGCAGCAGACGCTCTATTGAGCCACCATAAGGGCATTTGCTGCTACTCAGTTGGGGGAGCCGAGGAGGGCTTCGTCCTGTGCGTCGTCGTAGGCATCGCGGGCCTCAAGGATGGTGGGGACGTGGCTCTCCGCCCACTCGCGAAGCATGGACAGGGGCTGCAGCAGGGACTCACCCACCGCCGTCAGTTCGTAGTCCACCCGCGGCGGTACCTGGGCGTGAACGGTCCGGGTGATGAGTCCGTCGCGTTCCAGTGCCCGCAGCGTTTGCGTCAGGACTTTAGGGGTGACCACGCTGACCATCTTGCGAAGGTCGGAGAAGCGCACCGGCCCATCGCCGAGTACCTGGATCACCAGGGACGCCCACTTGTCCCCGATACGCTGGAAGATCACGCGGGACGGGCAGTTGGGGTCCAGGATGTTGGCCGGGAGGTCTTTCGGTTCCATTGTGAGTATCCCTGAGGTAACTAGGTTTCTTTGAAGCTATCAGTATCCGTTGGATACCTTTGACTTATTCGAGGATACCAACCCCAAGGAGAGCTATGAAAATCGCAGTCTACGGCGCAACGGGCATGGTCGGCAGCCAGATCGTCAACGAGTCCCTCACCCGCGGCCACCAGGTCACGGCCATCTCCCGGAAGGGCGCAGAGGTAACCGGTGCCGCAGCGCAGGCCGCTGATCTGGCTGACGGCCAGGCCTTCGCCTCCATCGCAAAGGATCACGACGTCGTTGTGTTGGCGACGGGCCCCAGCCGCACCGGCGGCGACCACGGAGAATGGCTCGACGCCATGGCTGCCGCTTACAGCAACGCCGAAGGGACCCGCCTCATGATCGTTGGCGGTGCCGGAACCCTGGAAATCGATGGTGTCCGCTTGCTCGATTCCCCGGACTTCCCGGAGGCGTACAAAGCTGAGGCCACCACCGCTGCCAAGGCCTTCGAAGCCGTCAAGCAGACCCCGGAGAACATCGACTGGACCGTTCTGGCTCCGGCACCCGTGATCCAGCCGGGTGAGCGCACCGGGGAGTACAACGTGGCCAAGGACTCGCCTGCAGGCAACAGCATTTCCACGCAGGACTATGCCGTTGCGATGTTGGATGAGATCGAACGCCCGGCCTACCGCCGCGCCCGTTTCACCGCCGCCAACTAACGTCAGCTAAAGCCCCAGGCCCAGCCCGGGTACCCGCATCTTGAATATGTCCTTAAGGGCATGTTTTGCCGCGTGGTACCCGGGCATCCCTGTCACACCCGGCCCGGGCGGTGTTGACGACGAACAGAGATACACGCCCGGCATCGGAGTCCTCCACGGCACGTTGGAAACCACTGGCCGTTGCACCAACCCACGCAGGTCCAGGATCCCGGCGCTGAAGTCGCCCCCAACGTAGTTTTCGTTGTACGCAGACAGTTCTGCCGCCGTCGTGGTCTGCGACGCAACCACAACATCCCGGAAGCCCGGCGCGTACCGCTCGATGCGGGCGGTGACGGCTTCCGCCATGTCCACCGTGGAATTGGCAGGTACATGGCAGTAGGACCACAGGACGTGGCGTCCCTCCGGCGCCCGGGTCGGGTCCACCACGGATGGCTGGGACACCAGGACGTAGGGCTCGGAGGGGTGCTTACCCATGGCCACGAGGTTCTCGGATTCGGCCATGGCAAGCCGCGACCCGCCCACATGGACCGTTCCTGCCACCGCCAGGCCAGGGTCCAGCCAAGGAACCGGACCCGACAGGATGAAGTCCACTTTGCACGCTGCATTCCCAAAGCGGAATGTTTCCAGTGCGCGCCGGTACCGGTCGGGTACTTCTGTTCTGCCCAGCCTGGCAAGCGTAGGCGGAGCGACATCCAACAAAATGGCTTTCGATGGCCGGACCTGGTCCAGTGAATCGACGCGTTCTCCAACGTGGATGGTTCCGCCGTGGGCTGTCAGGTCATCTGCCATGGCCGCTGCAATGGAGATCGAACCACCAACGGGTATTGCCCAGCCGCCTGCATGGGCCAGGACGCTGAGCAGAAGCCCAGCCCCGGTTGAGCTCAGCGCTGGCTGCGAACCAAGGGCATGCGACATGACGCCCGTCAGCAACGCAGGAGCGGCATCTTCCCGGAAGCGGCGCCCCCACAGAGGTGTGCCTTGGTCCAGGGTGGCAAGCCCGAACATCATGGCCGCCAAAGGGTCTTTCGGGACCCTCAGCAGCTGGTTGGAGGTAAAGTCCACCACGCCATTCACCCGGGCCAGGAGGGGCTCCAGCAGCCGTCCGTAAGCCGGACCGTCCACACCTAACCCGAGGACTGTCCGCTCCAGCGACTGATACGCCAACGCCGCCCCGCCCGAGTCCAGGGGAGTACCGTGCTGGACTTCGGGAAGCCGGAGATCTATGCGGCGGGATAGCTCGAAGGCACGGAAGAACGGTGATGCCAGGGCCATGGGATGAACTGCGGAACAAACGTCGTACAGGTAGCCCGGTTCGATCAACTCGCTGGTGCGCGAACCTCCGCCGATCATGTCAGCGGCCTCATAAAGATGCACGTCCAGGCCTGCGCGGGCCATCACTACTGCGGCGGCCAGGCCGTTGGGACCAGCCCCGACGACGGCGACATCAGCCATCGCTGCCTACCTCCGCTCGCTGGGCTGCTTGGAGTCATCAGTATTCACAGCAGTTCCGGGCTGCCATGGAAAGACGGACCGCGAGGGACGGAAGAGGTCGATTCTCAGCCAGTCCCTGGCTCCGTTGAAAGGCCCGCCATGGGGATCGTCCTCGTCATGGATGCGCAGCGGGTCCTGGGCAGGATCCCATATGTCCATGACCACTCGTGCCATCAGATAAGCGGTCGCCATCATGTGCAGGCCAACGGCCAGGACGTAGTAGGACATATCTATGTTGTGCTGGACGGAGCCGCCACTGGTCGCTTGGCCCAGGTACATCCAGATGGCGGCCCAGTGCAGACCCTCGGCGGCCTGCCAGATGAGGAAGTCACGCCACTTGGGCCGGGCAAGAGCCAGCAGCGGGATGAGCCAAATAACAAACTGTGGTGAGTACACCTTGTTGGTGAGGATGAACGCGGCCACAATCAGGAAAACCAGCTGGGCGATCCGGGGCCGCCGGGGGGCACATAACGCCAGGGCACCAATGAGGGCACAGGCCAGGATGAACAGGTACAGGGCCAGCGAGTTGATGGTTGCAGCATTCATTTGCGTCCACTGAAGCCGGTCAGCCACAAGGTTGTAGGCAAACCATGGCGAGCTGTAACCCGCGGGACGTTCCTGTGTGAATTCGAAAAAATAGCGCCAGCCAGGGGGATTCATCGCTGCGATGGGCAGGTTCACTGCCAGCCACGAAGCCAGGGCTGACCCGGCGGTGATGAAGAATGTCCGCAGCTTGCCGCTGCGGAGGGCCAGAACCAGCACAGCACCGAGTATCAGCACGGGGTACAGCTTGGTCGCCGTCCCCAGACCGATGCACACGCCGGCAAGGATCAGCTTGTCCCGCGAGAAGAAGTACATCCCCAAGGCAAGCAACCCAACGGCCCACATGTCCCAGTTGATGAATCCGGCCAGGATGATCCCTGGTGCGACTGCCACCATGGCCGCGTCCCAAGGGCGACGCTTGTTGATACGTGCCGTCAAAAGGACCGTGACGATCCAGACCGCCACGATCAGTGTGGCGTTGATGTCGAAGTAACCCAGAATCCGTTCATTGCCCACGCCTTGGCCGGGAACCAACAAAGCGGTGATGCCCGCGATGATCCCCATCAGGACGGGGTATTCGAACAGGCTGCCTTGGGTGAAGAAGGGGAACACGCCATCGCCCAAGCCGCGGTTCTTGAAGAGCTCGGGGAAATCGGAGTAGCAGGTGGCGTAGAACTGGCCGGGAGTCTGCCAACCGTTGACGCGGCAATAGTCCTTGGCGAGCACGGCAAGGACCGCGGCAATCACGGTGAGGATAATGAGGACCCGTTCAACGGTGAAGGGGCCGGAGGAGGCCATTCCCGGTGCCGAGTGCTTCCCCAAAGGGCCGCCGATGAGCTCCGTAAAGTTCCGAAGCAGGGAGTCGCTGCGGCTGGGAACCACAAAGCGGGCACGTTTTTGCTGCCGGTGCGGCTTCGTCTCCTGCATGGATCGAGCTTACAGTCATGCCTTGAAGTACAGCAGCACACGCAGCAGTGCGGCACCCACATCCAGGCCGGTAAGAAGCACTGTTAAAAGGGGGGAGCCCACGCGCAGCCGCGTGGGCTCCCTGAGGGTCAGCATGAATGTGTTGCATCTGAACTCCCTTCGGGGTCGCTCAGGACATCAACGGATGAGTCCCATTTGGTGCAGGACAACGTAGACATCTTCACGACGTTGGTCGAGGAGTTGGCCGTTGAACAGCGTGCGGTCCTTGGGAGCATCGCTGCTCTTGAAGAAGCGCATTTCTTCGGGGCGCTTTAACATGGTTCACCTCCTTTCGGGAGAATATGCTCCGGAATTTAGGCACAACAAATAGAGCCAATTGAATTCATGAGAAATCAAGGCCTGAAAAGGGCACAAAAAGCCGAGGCTAATAAGGGGGATAAAGCGGACCGAATCGGGAAACCCCGAACCGTCGTGCATAATTGCGCGTGCTTCCGGCAGTCGACCCAACAAGAAGCTGGTTCCGAACTTTGGGGGAAACTGCGCACCCGCGGCATGCTGCGTGGAGTCCGCGCCTACAACTGACTACTCAGAAGGCCAACCACGGAGTGTGGCCGACCATGAAAATCCGCCGGCGTCAGGGCCGGTCCGGATGGTTCAGGAGTGGGTCAGAGAGCAAAAGTGGCGTCGATCATCAGCAGAGGCCGGGGTAGCAGTGACGGTCAACTTCCGTCCGCTAGTCAAAGTAATCATTTTCCCAACCTCCTTTTCCCGGCCATTACAGCCTGCTGTGGCATTGTCCCGGCTGACTGAACCGGAGAATGCGCGCCTGGTTCCCGGCGAGTCGCTCTGGGAACAAGATATAAGCTACCCCATCAAGACGGAGTTTGACCAGCGCAATTGGCTAATTTGCCAAAAGTTTTTCTAAATTCTTTCCTTAGAGGCCCCAGCGCACAATTGCCGGCGTGCGCTTATCCCAACCAAGCGTGCAGACCTTGGCTGTCCCAAGAATGAAATGACGGCCTTCGCGGGCGTCCATTTCCAGCCAGCGGGCGGTAAGGATCCGGGAGAAATGACCGTGCGCAACCACAAGGACATTGTCCATTCCGGATTCCAGGACGCGTCCGATGATCTTGTCGGCCCGGGCAGCAACTTCGTCCAGTGTTTCGCCGTTGGGCACGCCGTCGGTCCAGATGAGGTAGTCCGGGTTGTCCTTGCGAATGAGGTCGGAGCTGATGCCCTCGTAGTCGCCGTAGTTCCACTCAACAGCCAGCGGCTCATGGACTGCCTCCGGGTAGCCTGCAAGTTCCGCCGTGCGGCGGGCGCGGCGCAGCGGCGAGGTCAGGACGAGGTCGAAGTCGATGCCTTCCAGGACCTTGCGCGCCTCGACGGCCTGCTGCTCTCCCTCAACAGTGAGGGGGAGATCCGTCAGGCCGGTGTACTGGCCGCTCTTGGACCACTCCGTCTCGCCATGGCGAAGGATCCAGAGTTGCGGACGCGGGGAAGTCGCAGCGTTCATGATGGCTCCTCAGTTTCGGTCAAAGGCTCGACGACGGCGGACTCGGGTTGCGCTTGCCACCAGGCCAAGAGCTTCTGCTCGGCTTCCTCCGGGGACAGTGGTCCGTGTTCCATGCGTTCCTCAAGAAGGAACTTATAGGCCTTGCCCACTACGGGGCCGGGCTTGAGTCCCAGGAGTGCCATGATCTGCGCTCCATCGAGGTCCGGCCGGACGGCCGCCAGCGATTCCTGTTCCAAGAGCGCCGAGATGCGTCGTTCAAGGTCATCGTAGGCGAACGACAGGCGGTCGGCCTTGCGCTGGTTACGCGTGGTGACGTCGGATCGGGTGAGGCGGTGCAGGCGTTCGAGCAGGGGACCGGCGTCGGTCACGTAGCGGCGGACCGCCGAATCGCTCCAGCCGGCATCGCCGTAGCCGTAGAAGCGCATATGCAGTTCGACGAGGCGCGATACGGCTTTGATCGACTCATTGTCGAAACGCAGCGCCTTCATCCGTTTGGCCGTCAGCTTGGAGCCCACAACATCGTGGTGGCGGAAGCTGACCGCACCGCCCGGTTCGAAACGGCGCGTAGCCGGCTTGCCGACGTCGTGCATCAAGGCCGCGAACCGCAGCACAAAGTCGGGGCCTGGCACCGGACCGTCAGGACCTGTTTCCAGCGCGGCGGCCTGCTCCAGAACCTGCAGCGAGTGCTGATACACGTCCTTGTGGCGGTGGTGCTCGTCGGCTTCCAGGCGCAAGGCTGAAACCTCCGGGAGCACGAACTCAGCGAGCCCCGTGTCCACCAGGAGGTCTATGCCTACGCGGGGGTGGGCTCCGTTGATGAGCTTGACCAGTTCTTCCCGGACGCGCTCCGCGGAAATGATCTTGATGCGGTCCGCCATTTGGGACATGGCGAGCCGGACGTCGTCATGAACCGACACGCCGAGCTGGGAAGCGAAACGCGCCGCGCGCATCATGCGCAGGGGGTCGTCCGAGAAGGAGGCCTCCGGGGCGCCCGGCGTGGCGAGCTCGGAGGCGTGAAGGTCGCGGACGCCGCCGAAGGGGTCCACGAGCTCCAGGCTGGGCAGCCGCAGCGCCATGGCGTTGATGGTGAAGTCGCGGCGGAGGAGGTCTTCGGTCAGCGAGTTGCCGAACGCCACTACCGGCTTGCGTGAATCGGGGTCGTAGGCCTCCGCGCGGTAGGTGGTGATCTCGATCTGGAAACCACTCTTTTTCATGCCGATCGTGCCGAACGCGCGGCCGATTTCCCAGAAGTTGTCCGCCCACTTCTTGATGACGGCAATGGTCTGGTCCGGCGTGGCGTCGGTAGTGAAGTCGAGGTCCGGGGATGTCCTCCCCAAGAAGAGGTCGCGCACGGGCCCACCGACCAGGGACAGCTCATAGCCGGCATCGACAAAGCGCTGCCCGAGGTCGAGCACCACCGGATCGATGGTGAAGTTAACAGAAGAGCTGTCCAATACGTGCGCCATAGTTCCTTAAGCTTGGCAGATTTTTGCGCAGCAGTGGGCCACTGTTCCATGCGAAATCAGGCATGTGTCCGCGGAGCGTCTCCCGCAGTCCATCTTGTGGCCATGTCCCGGTCATCACTCCGGGGCAAGAGTCGTTAGAGTGGACCACATGGCCAACCCGATCCCGAGCGCTCCTGGCAGGAGGACAAACGCACCGTTGCCGTCGGCAATCGGTGCGCACGTCGCGCCTGCCCAGCAGCATCCGGTCCAGGCCTCGCTTCCCACGGTGGAGGAAGTGTCGGCGGGCGGCGTTGTAGTAGACACGTCCGACGGCGAACTCCGGGTTGCGATCATCGCGCGCCTTAATAGGGGTGGCCGGCTTGAGTGGTGCCTGCCGAAGGGCCACCCAGAGGGTCGGGAGAACAATGAGGAAGCTGCTGTTCGCGAGATCGCCGAGGAAACCGGCATCGAAGGCAGCATTCTGGCACCCTTGGGCAGCATCGATTACTGGTTCACGGTGAGCGGCCATCGCGTCCATAAAACCGTGCACCATTTCCTGCTCCAGGCGACGGGCGGCGAGCTGACCATCGAGAACGATCCCGATCAGGAAGCCGTGGACGCCGCGTGGGTTCCCATCCAAGAACTGGCCCGCAAACTGTCCTTCCCGAACGAACGCCGCATCGCCGACCTGGCACGGGAAGTGCTGCCAGAACACCTCTGACCCGGGTACGTGGGACGATAAAGGCGATGTCTGAAGCCAAAACCACCCAGTCCGTTCAATCCGGAGAAGCACGTTCCAGCGCCATCATGGCCGCAGGAACGCTCGTTTCCCGGTTCCTTGGCTTCGCAAAAACGTGGATGCTCGGCGCCGCCCTTGGCCTGGGTTCCACGGTCAATGACACCTTCATCAACGCCAACAACCTGCCCAACCTGATCTTCCTGCTGGTGGCCGGTGGCGTGTTCAACGCTGTGCTTGTCCCGCAGATCATCAAGGCAAGCAAGGCCCCGGACCGCGGTGCGGACTACATCAGCCGCCTGCTGACCCTGGCCGTGCTGGTCCTGCTGGCGTTGACAGCCCTGGTGACGCTCGCGGCGCCTCTGGTCATTGACCTCACCACCCAGGGTTACTCCGAGCAACAAAAGGCCTTGGCCGTCACGTTCGCGTTCTGGTGCCTCCCGCAGATCTTCTTCTACGGCCTCTACGCCATGCTCACCCAGGTGCTGAACGCCCACGGCGCCTTCGGCCCGGCTATGTGGGCGCCTATCCTGAACAACCTTGTGGCCATCGCCGGCCTGGGCATGTTCATCTGGATCCTGGGCGCCAACATCACCAACCCACACACCGTGGACAACTGGGGGCCAACCCAGACATTCCTGATTGCCGGGTTCTCGACCTTCGGCGTGATCGCCCAGACGGCCATCCTGCTCGTCCCCGTCTTCCGGCTTCGCCTTGGCCTTCGTCCCCGCTTCGGGTGGCGCGGGGTTGGACTTGGCCAGGCTGCCAAGCTGAGCGTCTGGACCTTGGCGACTGCCGCCGTCGGACAGTTGGCGTTCCTTTACGTCATGAGGATCGCCACCATTCCCGGTGCTGAGCGCCTCCGCCTGAGCAATGCAGGGAATACTGTTGCCGCGGCTGTGTTGCCCGGCAACGCCGTCCTCGAGGTCGCAAGCCAGCTGTACCTTCTGCCGCACTCGATCATCGCGTTGTCCCTGGCGACTGTCCTCTTTAACCGCATGACACGCGCGTCCCAGGATGGCAACAAGGGCGAGCTGCGCGATGCCCTGTCCCATGGCCTTCGCACCATGGCCGTTGCCACGGTTTTCGGTGCCTTGGCATTGTTCGCCCTGGCGGGTCCGCTGGGCATGTTCTTCTCGGGTGGCGAAAAGCAGGATGGCGTCATGCTGGCCCAGACGCTCACCATCCTTGCCCTCAGTACACCGTTCCTGAGCGCCAACTTCATGATGTCCCGCGTGTTCTATGCCAACGAGGACGCCCGCACGCCCTTGTACGTCCAGTTGTGGCTGGCGGTCATCTACGTGGTGGGCGCGTTCTTCATCCAGTTCCTGCCCGTTGGGCAGATCATTTACGCGATCGCGATCCTCTACACCCTGGGCAACATTCTTTCCGTGGTGATCAGCGTGGTGTTCCTTCGCCGCATGCTGGGCCACCTGGACGGCCCTCGTATCGCCAATTCGTACATCCGCATGGGCTACGCCGGCTTGGGCTCCGCGTTGGCCGGTGCGGCTGCGCTGTGGCTCCTCGGCAGCTACCGTGCCGACGGTTTCGCCTGGAGCAGCCGCCCGGCCGCTCTGGTGACCGTGGTCGTCGTCGGGCCCGTCATGTTGGTCGCCTACCTGGTCCTGCTGCGCGTCTTCCACGTCACCGAACTTCGCGACCTCCTGCGCCCGCTGATGGGGCGCTTGGGACGCGCTCCCGCACCGGTGACGGGCGCCGTTGCAGAACCCACGACGGCGGCCCGCGCCACGGTTTCAGACGATACAGGTTTGATTCCCCGTATCTCGGGCGAGTTCGACGCGGCGTCCTACCGGGCCGGCCCTGCTGTGGAACGCGTTGCTCCGTTGTCCAGTACGGAGGCTCCGGATGCGCCGAAAACCTATCTGCCGGAAGAGGACGCGCCCAGCACGGCCCGGGGCGGCAGGTTCAGGCCTCAGGTCCCGTTGCCGGGTCGGCGTACCTATCAAGGCGACGCCGGACGCAATCCCTACTTCCCAACGCGCGGAAACCACCGGAAGTGAGCCGGTGCCGTCAACGTGGGCGCAGGGCATCAATCGGCTAGGCTAGAAAACGAATACAGGTAGTTGCAAAAGCGGTTGAACCGGCTCGCCGGGCCGGCCGCGTGCAGGACCCGCAGCTCCCGGACAGCCTAGGAGGAACACGTGTCCCACCCGATCGACGTCGGATCAGTACTTGGCGGCCGCTACAAGGTCACGGCCAATGTGTTGACCTCGCATGACCAAGATCAGGTGCTCGACGGCGTGGACCAGGTCCTCAACCGTCCCGTGAGCATCCTTGTCGCCGGTCCCGGAAACGCGGAACAGGTAGCTCAGAGCGCCCGTGAAGTGGCCACAGGGGAGCGGCCGGGCCACGTTCAGATCCTGGACCTCGGCGTCAGCGACAACACCACCTACCTCATCACCAACCACAGCACCGCGCCTGACTTGCTGGATCTGGTGGTTGCCACCAACCCGCCCTACATCGAGCCCTTCTTCACTGAGACGCTCGGCAGCGAGATCTTCGGCCAGGCACGCACCTACGAGCCCGAAACGTACGACGGCCTGTACGAGGACGATGAGCACGACGCCGAGTACATCCAGTACGACGAAAACGGCTACCCGATCCCATCCGATGACGACACCCAGCAGGACGCCACCGGATCCCAGGCCGGCAATGTGCCTCCCATGCCTTCTTCCAGCCCGTCGTCGTCCAAGAGCGGCATCGCCGGAAAGCTGGCTGCTGCTGCGGGTGCCGGAGCAGCCGGACTCGCCGCGCTGAAGAACTCGGCTTCCAAGAATCACGACGCCGGTGCAGCTGCCGGCCCTGGTGCCGCTGCCCCCGGAGCCGCTGCCTCCGGTGCCGCTGCCTCCGGTGCCGGCGCGGCTACAGCCGGTGTCCAGGCCCAGCCGCCCACCCAGGCCGTGACGTCCCAGCCGGCTCCGTCGGCTCCACCCGCACCGGCCCAGCCCCCGACCCAGGCCGTCAATGCGCAGCCGACAGCGGCACGTGAACCGGCTGAGCCCAAGGTTTCGCTGTGGTCCGAAGAGGACTACGGCTTTGCCGGGGGAGGTGCCGCGGCTGCTGCTGGAGGCACTGCAGCCGCTGCGCGAGGTACCTCAGACGCCGGTTACGACCGTGCCCCCACCAGTTTCCCGGCGTCGGCCGCTGTCCAGGACGATTACGACGACGAGGAAGTTTACGAGGACGACGCTCCGGAGAAGGAGCCCCGTTCGCTGCGCTGGCTCGTCGGCGGCTTGCTGGCTGCCGTGCTGATCGTGGGACTCGTCCTCGCAGTCACCAACCTGGGCAGCCTCTTTCCCAGCGGTACGCCCGCAGCCACGCAGAACACGACTGCGCCTCAGACCAACAGCACCCAATCAGAGGAACCCACGCCTTCGGAGACTGCGCCTCCTGCCGTGCCGCCTGCCATCGCTGGAATTACGCGTCTTGGTGATTTCCCCTTCGCTGCAGAGTACGACAAGGACCTCACCAGGGCTTTTGACGGCAACGCGGCAAGCTACTGGTCAGACATGGAGTTTGCTACAGCCGACTGGGGTGGACTCGTCACCAACATGCCGCTGGTCATTGAGCTCAAGGAAAAAACTGAGGTCAAGTCCATTGTGTTGAACCAATTGGGTGGATCCGGCGGCAGCATAAATGTTTACACCAACGACCGTCCGGCCATGGACGGCGCCAAGCTGGTAGGCACCAACAGCTTCACTTCTCCGGAGCTGACCATGCCCCTGGCTGCGCCGACGCAGACGCAGTACGTCATCGTGGATATCAAAACGCTCCCCAAGCTGGCCGCACCGAAGACCCGTTTCGGCTTCGGCCTGCGCCTGGCTGAGGTAACTGTTCAGTAGTTCGATTCTCATTCTTTCGCCCAGTGGGGGCTCCCGGTCACGGGAGTCCCCACTTCGATTTGCCGTGTCTCCAGACGGTACCCTGAATGATGGTGGCTTTTAGGGTCCCCAACTCCAACGGAATATTTGGGGCGTAACCGGGGTTGAGTCAGGTGGCTGCCCCGAAAGCCGCAGCATCGACTAAGGAAGAGGTTCACGCCACGTGAGCATTGCAGAAAACAGCGCATCGCAGGTGCGTGACGTCATCATCGTAGGTTCAGGCCCAGCCGGCTACACCGCCGCTGTTTATACCGCCCGTGCCAACATGAAGCCTCTGCTCATTGCCGGTTCGGTCACCGCTGGTGGCGAACTGATGAACACCACGGACGTAGAGAACTACCCGGGCTTCCCCGAGGGCATCATGGGTCCGGACCTCATGGAGAACTTCGAAAAGCAGGCCGCGCGATTCGGCACCGAAATCCAGTTCGAGGACGTCACCGAACTCGATCTCGACGGCGACATCAAGACCGTGACCATCGGAACGGGGGAGACCTTCCAAGCGAAGGCCATCATCCTGTCCACTGGCTCTGCCTACCGCGAGCTCGGCTTGGCGAACGAAAAGCGCCTCTCCGGCCACGGTGTTAGCTGGTGTGCAACCTGCGACGGTTTCTTCTTCAAGGACCAGGACATCGCCGTCATTGGCGGTGGCGACTCCGCAATGGAGGAAGCACTGTTCCTCACCAAGTTCGCAAAGTCTGTCACTGTTGTCCACCGCCGCGATACGCTCAAGGCTTCCAAGATCATGGGCGACCGCGCGCAGGCACACGAGAAAATCAATTTCGTCTGGAACACGGCCGTCGAGGACGTTCTTGGCGGAGACAAAGTCACTGGCCTGAAGCTGAAGAACCTGGTGGATGGCACCGAGTCCGAACTCGCGGTCACTGGCGTCTTTGTCGCTATCGGCAACGATCCCCGCACGGACCTCATCAAGGGCAAGATTGACCTGACGCCCGAGGGAACCATCGCCGTCGAGGGCCGTAGCTCCCGTACCAACATTAAGGGTGTCTTCGCTGCAGGCGACGTCATCGATCCCACCTACCGCCAGGCCATCACGGCTTCGGGCTCCGGTTGTGTGGCCGCACTCGATGTTGAGCACTACCTTGCAGACCTGAACTCCTAAGCTGCATCCAAGCAACCATACGAAGGGAAAAGTTATGAGCAACGCAAAAGACGTAACTGACGCAAGCTTCAGCACGGATGTCCTGGCTTCCGAGAAGCCGGTCATCGTAGACTTCTGGGCAGAGTGGTGCGGCCCCTGCCGCAAGCTTGGCCCGATCCTCGACGAAATCTCCGTTGAGTACAGCGAGAAGGTTGACGTTGTAAAACTCAATGTCGACGACAACCCCGCAATCGCGGCCGAGTACGGCATCACGTCCATCCCGGCCGTGTACCTGTTCAGCGGCGGAGAAGTTAAGAGCACTGTCATTGGCGCCAAGCCGAAGCAGTTCTTCGAGAAGGAATTTGCGGACGTTCTGTCCTAGGTTCACTTCCGTATCCTGATTCGTCGAAAGCCGGCGGTTGCCGCTCCTGAGGGGGTGGGAACCGCCGGCTTTTGTCGTTTTTCAAGGAAATGAACCAAATTCGGTCTCTTTCCCGTGGCTGGTTGCCGTAGTGGGCTTCGTTCGCGACCGCTTCGTGCATTTCACTTCTCCCTACCTGGGGTAGGCCGAAATTCGCGCCGACCGGCCAAACCCACTCTCACCTACCTCCAGTGCGACCGAGGACCGGGTGCTGATTCCAGGGAGCCCTCATGTCGACGCCCCCAACCGTCTCTGACATACCGACCCCCGAACAGAGATGCCATGAGCTGAGTCCGGCCTCCCTCTCAAAAGCCAGGAATCCTTCAGGTTGATTCGCTGGGGAGCTGGCCGCTCGCTAGGATAATCGTCACCCATGGGAAATGGATGGCGGAGGCTGCACCGGCGGGTAAGGTCTTCTCTACGTTTGCGCCGGTTCCAACGGACCACCTTCAGTTCCCTGAACGTCAGAAGCATTGAGAGTAAGGGGTACTCAGAAGCGCTCGGTTCTAGCCATAGCAGTCCGAGCAATGCAAGCGTAGACGGCTGAGTTATGGTTCCGTGTGTTCTCCCAGCACCGGTAGCCCGCGCCGAGCAAAGAACTGCGGTCGAAGGAATTGCATCCTTGTCTCGTCTGGAAAGGGTTGCAATGAATCCGAACTCGAACTGAAGTTCGGATACGCCCCATTCAGTGGATCTTGCCTAGACAAGACCAAGTGGGGGAAACTGTCCGCTTTTTCGTTGCCAGGAAATGTTCCTGGTTCCGCAACTGTAGACAAGTGCTAGGTCCCACATTTGGTCAAATCCCACGTGCTCAGGTGAAGCCGGCGCCGCATGGAGGCCTTCCTGTAGGGGAGAAATGCGTCGAATGTGTGGCTGTTTCACGTGAAACACTCGGCCTGACTTCGAACCCAGGGCTTGGGAGGTCGGTGTACCCCAGTTGGGGAGTGCCTGCACTCATCACCGGCGCAGGGGTGCAAAGGGGAAGAGTCAGTCTACGGCCCGCCAGAGTACTTCGTAACGCCATGGAAGTAGTCACAGCAGTCGACCACTCAGCCCCTCGTGGATGCCTGGTGTTTGAACGGTCCCATTGCAGGTATCGGTGGAATCCGACCGGCTGAAGGCGCTCTCAGAGCCTCCTGAGAGCCCTGGCATGCATCCACACCAAAGAAGGTCAGGAACTCAGCGTTGGTGCGCTCTGATTGGAATTCAAGCAACCGAGTCCCTACCGCTGGATGGCAGGTAGCTGAGCAAACGAACCCAATAATAGTTTTGGGAATTATCCACCGACAGACTCCAGGTGCGCCAGCAACGACTATGGGTCCATCGCGGGCTTGGATAGATCAGAGCGACAATCAAATCGTCGTGATTGACGCCTCTCAACAGGTATAGAAGCCACGACACCGAAAGGATCACTTGTTGGGCATGAGCGCTCCAGCAAAGAAGCGTGACGTATCGCCTTCGCTCTGCTGCCTCCGGGCTGCCCACGAACAGAAACAGTCCAAATCCTGTGTCACCGCACCACTTGAGTGACCGCCTTCCGCATCCTGATGATTAGTCGTCCCGCCAACTCTGCAGCTCGCAACCACGCTCAGATCAGAGTCTTCGGTGCGGTCTTGCGGTGTTTCACGTGAAACACACCCGAACATTCCGCAGCTGTGGCCCCCCGCACGGTCTCCCAAGGGCCACGGATGCCACAACCGTGCCTGGGTAAGGCCCTGGGTAAGAAGGTCGTCCTCTCCTCAACGGAACACCTACCAGCGCATACGGTTCTGGTGCTGCAGGGTCCGGCGGTTCCCAATATTATGCCCCCCCGCAGTGCCTCGTCCTGCCAAGTGCTGCTGACCTACTCAAGGCCTATCGCTTGAGCCGCGTTCCAGTCCACCAACCGATGACGGGAGCACGCCACCTGCAAAGGTCCAAGTGCCCCAGACGTGACGATTGAGCCCCCTAACGCGTCTCGCGCAGGAATGGGGCGCAGCACACAGAAGGGCCGGCAGGAACCCAGCGAGCTCACCTATAGAGCCGTCGCCACTGCCCGGAGGAAGCCTGCTAGAGGATTCACCCGACCGGCAGAATGAAAGCTCCAGAAACGCACCAGGCGTGCTCGAAAGTGCACTCACACACTGGCCCCTCCATCACCGGAGACTCACACAGTGGTCAATCGATCCTGCGATGTTTCACGTGAAACTGTGGCCACCCGAGCACGCCTTGTTTCACGTGAAACGTCGCAGCACTCGTATCCAGCACATGGCGTAGCGCTGTGCCATAGACGGGTGCAGCAAACTGGATTAGACACTGACGGCTACGGACGACGTGGCCACGCTCCTCCATGGATGCTTCGGCGTCCACACTCGTAGCCGGCAGTTCACGACTGGACCAAGTCTGGCCATTCAAAACGCCAACCAAGACCCGGGGGAGGTGAGCAATGACCACCCTGCGGCGGAACTGCGGAGCGCACCGCAGATTGTGCTGGAGGTCGAACGCTGACGTTGCCAGCACTTGCGACCAACTGACCTCCAGGACTCAGCGCTCGACCCTATCCTGATGCTTCAGGATAGGGTACGGGGACGCCGCCACGGGAAACCACCGAGTAGCTGACCGCAGCAGACATCTGCTCTAGACATCGGATGAATGTGCATCCTCGAAGAAGCTGGCTATTCTTACCGATCTGCGAAGTGGCGTTCAGATGGCAACTAGAACCGCTGTTGGTCCGCAAAGAAGTGGCGGCTATTCCAACACGGCAACATGAACGCGAGCAACCCCCTACAATGAACCACTATTCGGGAGGCTGGGTCAGACCGTCGGAGCGAGCTAAATCGCGGACGTGACGACGAATGCACGTGTCAACGCAGACACTTGTCCACTGATGCACCTAACCCGACATTGAAGTTGTGCACACTCTTATCCACAGGCTTATCCACGGCCCATGACATTATTCACAGAGCCCTACGTCGTCCGTGGTGGGTCAATGAAGACCCTACCGAATTCACCGCTTTCAAGCTGCCGCATTGCACGGCTCTGCGAGCTCGTCGGACTCAAGTGAAAGTACGCCAAAATCAAAGGAATATGGCGTTAAACACAGTCAAAAAAGCCCGCCGCGTCAGCCACCCGGGACCGCCGTATACGCAGTGCTCCTAGCGACGGATAGCAACCAGGCGAGAACCCTGGGGCAAACCGCATTGCGCTCCGAAGGTGGGAGTGAAACCGAAACTTGCACACAAAGTTATCCCCAATGTTATCCACAGAGATATCCACTGCGATATGCACAGTCGCGAGGCACCCGTGACAGTGCTTCTGCAGCGTGAGTCGGGTCGTCTGTTTCACGTGAAACATGTAACAACTATGAGGATCAAGAGAGATGACAAGGCGACCCCTAGCAAGGGCAAACCTTCCTTTCTTAGGCGCAGGGAGAGTGTTGCTCTGTCGTGACGGGCGGTCAACAGGTGAGACCCTGTAGCGGCACAAACGACATCAGACCATTCCGAGGCCGTTCCCAAGTGCGCCTGCGCCGAACCCACAGTTGCGCGCGTCTTTGGAAGGTGTTCTTTGAAGGCGCTGCACTGAAACGTTGAGACGGCCCATGCTGCACTGCAGCTGTCACCTCGAGGGGGAGGCCCCGTATGCTCCAGAGTTCCACGTATCAGTTCGGCGTGATGCTTCAGCAGCCCGGATCGACGCCTGCGCCCATAGCCAACTGCAGGGAGACAAGACAGCGGGGATGCCCAAAGCCCCCACGCCTGATGCGTCTCCACGCGTGCACAACTCAAGCCCACCGCAGCCAAGCACACACACCTGTCCACGACGCCAGGAGCACTCGGAAATTCCGGCCACCATAGCTCTCCGGCGAGGAGCGGCCTGCGCCCTCTATCGAATGTTCGGTGGCTGCTCCCCAGGACGGTGAGCGCGGGGGACTTCGGCACGTGGCCCAGTCTCCGAACCGACTACGTTTGCCCTGGTGCCTCTGCCTGCAGACCTCCACGTGCGTGGCTCAGTTCAGCACCGAGGTTAGCCGAAGTTGGACTCTCCACCGCCTAGGCCGGATAGGAACGACACCGTCTCCAACACAACAAGATGCCGGGGGCCTGGCCACGCGTTAGTCAATGATCCAACCTGTCACTTTCCCAGATGCGCATGGGCCATTCTCAGCCCATCCGGCACGCCAACGTCGAAGTACGCAGCCTACGTCTTCCAAGGTCCTCTGCCAGTCGACGGAGAGGCACTGATCGTACTATGTCCATCACATTCCGAATACGGCACGGATCGCAGTGAGTTGCGGAGGGCATTGTCACAGCACAATCCGGAGCGGGCCTGATATGGCAATGGAAATTATGCCTTCCAGCCACTGGGGTCCTGGAGGGCATCCAGCCAGGGGACTGCTCTTCGCGACCCAATCACGACTCAAGTGACCCCGACTGCACTCCTCACAACTGGACCTCATTCCAAACAGACAGGGGAGCGGTCCAGTATGGTCGTGAGGCACAATGCCGCCCACCACAGCCCGCACCCCTACATCACTCAGCTGCCCCCCCTACATCCCAATGCCCGAGAATCTCGGAACTGCACAATAGGGCCGCTGAGGTTTCATCATTGGATTTGCCGAGACACCTGTTTCACGTGAAACATCCAAGGAGCCGGGGAATTGGTGAATGACATGCAACGAGACTCTAATGCGGAGTTCCAGGTTGGTTCATATCGGCAACCGCGCGTTAGGCGGCTTGGGGACTGAAGCAGGGATCCAAACCCTATTCATCCACTGACTAAGATCGAACCCTAACCAACATGACTCCCATCATCTCTTGAGTGATTCGTAACCCCTTTACCGATATGCGAGTGGCACCGTTTCACGTGAAACGTCGGCACGTGATCATAGAAGGCACACAGGCAGAGAGCTCGTACCAGCCGGCTAGGCAGCCACAGCTCAAGAAAACAACCTACGGAGTCCTTTGCCCGACACCATCATTCAAGTTTTGCCGGTACTACCTGGTGCAATGGGTCAGAAACCGAGTACCTTGACGCCATCCAACCGAGGCATGGAGCCTACTTCATTGTTCACGGCAGGCAGCTATCGAGCCGAACGATTGCGGAAAGCGGGTCTCCCGCCTCTCATAGTTGGGCGGACGGGCTGCCACCCGCCCAACTGTTCGCCCACGGTTCTGAGTCTCAGGCATTCTGCCTAATGGTACGAGAGCCGCGCAGGCCCCAGAACAGACCGCAATCTTAGAGATACTCGCACGCCGGAGACTGTCCACAGCAGTTTCACGTGAAACATCCCAAAGAATGATCCTTCTGCTCGTTCAAGACCAACGAGACCGATCAAGCGATGGAGCTGCCCACCCTCATGAGTCGCTACGGCCACCACCAAATGTGTTCCGCAGCAGCGAATACTCATTCCGGACGCAAAGGAGTGTGCACTCCTTCCAATGCGCCCCCCCACCATCCACCTGCCTCACAGTCAGCGTGAAACCGCCACAATCGAGCCTACTCCTCGGCGTATGCGCATTCTTAGCCGCGTAGGCACGAGCCTATCAACCAAGCGACACAGTCGCCTGACCACTCAGGGGTGCAGCATTTCGACGATGGACTCGGCAATAGCCATTCAGCGACCAATTCGAAGCGCAAACTGACCAAATCCATCGGAGACCTGGAGCCGTAATTCCTGCGCTGCAAACCTACTAGGCGCAGTCTCACCACGCGGATTTCCCTCAGAATGGCGGCCTGGCTGCAATCGCCAGTTTCACGTGAAACATTGCGCCGGGACCATCCACTCACAAAACCAATGCACACACTTCCGGCAGGAACAGTCTTGAGCCACGCGGGCAGATTAGCCACCCGCTCTAAATGGGCCATTCCTACTGAGTTATGGCACAAAAATGGGACTCACTCGAAGAGTAAGCCCCATTCAGTTGAATCAATATGAACTAGTCTTCGGCACCAGGTCCAAGTACATCCATGATGCGGTTGAGATCCTCGACGCTGGCGAACTCAATGCTCACGCGTCCTTTACGTGCGCCAAGGGTAATCTTCACGTTAGTATCCAAACGATCCGAAAGGGATGACGCCAAGTAGTCCAAGCGCTCATGGCGCGCGTTGGCCTTTGGGATGCTGCTCTTGGCAGGAGTAGTGGGATCCTGATACAGAGCCACTGCCTCCTCCGTAGCTCTCACAGACATACCCTCAGCCACAATCTTCTGTGCCAAGCGTTCCATCGCAGCTGCATCAGGAAGTGCGAGGAGAGCACGTGCATGGCCGGCAGACAACACACTGGCGGCCACCCGACGCTGCACCAACGGCGGAAGCTTCAGGAGGCGGAGAGTGTTGGACACCTGGGGGCGTGATCGACCGATACGGTCCGCAAGCTGCTCGTGAGTGGTCCCGAAGTCTTCAAGGAGCTGCTGATAGGCCGCGGCCTCTTCCAAAGGGTTCAGCTGGCTGCGGTGCAGGTTCTCCAGCAGAGCGTCGCGCAGCAGGTCGTCGTCGGTGGTGTCGCGGACAATTGCAGGAATGGTTTCCAGTCCCGCGGCCTGTACTGCACGCCAGCGGCGCTCACCCATAACCAATTCATACGGTTCTCCACCCTTTTCGGTTGAAGTACGTACAACAATTGGCTGGAGGACTCCAATTTCCCGGACAGAGTGCACCAGCTCGGCCATGTCGTCTTCATCGAAGACCGAACGGGGCTGTTTGCGGTTCGGGTGAATGTCGCCCACGGGAATCTCGGCAAATCGAGCACCGGGAACCTCCACCAACTCCACGTCCGCAGCAGAGCGAGTGGACGACGTCGTTGCAGCCTCAGCGGATTCCGAGTCATCCACCGTCAGATCAGCGGACGCGGCAGCTCGCTTAGTAGCAGGCTTCGCTGGCGATGACTTCGCGGTGGACTTGACCGGGGCCTTGGCAGCCGCAGTTTTGGTCTTTGGCGCTGCAGCCTTGCCAGCGGCCGGCTTGGACTCCGCCTCAGGCGTTGATTCGTGAATCGGAGCTTCTACGGCCTGCTCTTCTGTCTTCCTTGCTTCCGGAAAGAACAGGTCCACTGGGCGGGATGGTGCGGCGCCGTTTCCCTGGGCCGCGGCCGAGCTAGGAATGAGAGCCCCAAGACCCCTGCCGAGGCCCCTTCGCTTTTCGCTCATTGATTCATCCCTCCGATGAAATAGCCGAGCACGGAACTGCTCAGGCTGTTGCAGTGTTTCAAGAATTCTAGCGTTCAGCGATTTCGGCAGCGGCTTCCATGTAGGACAGCGCGCCGCTCGACGAAGGATCGTAGGTCATGACCGTTTGCTGGTAGCTCGGCGCTTCAGAGATGCGCACGGAGCGCGGAACCACAGCTCCCAAAACTTGCTCGGGGAAGTGCTGACGGACCTCGGACGCCACCTGCGCAGCCAAGTTTGTCCGACCGTCGTACATCGTCAGCAGAATCGTGGAGACCACCAGGTCAGCGTTGAGGTGCTTCTGGATCATCTCGATGTTCTTGAGAAGCTGGCTCAGGCCTTCAAGTGCGTAGTACTCGCACTGAATGGGAATGAGCACTTCACTCGCGGCACAGAACGCATTGACTGTCAGCAGTCCCAGACTCGGTGGGCAGTCAATGAAAATGAAGTCCAGGCGGCCTTCGCCGTTCTTCTCCCGCTCCTTGGCATAAACGTCAATGGCGCGTCGAAGCCTCTGCTCGCGGGCCACCAGGGAAACCAGCTCAATCTCTGCGCCGGCGAGGTGAATAGTCGCGGGTGCACAAATCAGGTTCGGAATGTCTGGGCACGGAGCCACAACGTCCTTCAACGGAAGGTCATTGATCAGGACGTCATAGATGCTGTCGACGTCGGCATGGTGCTCAATGCCCAAAGCCGTCGATGCATTGCCTTGGGGATCGATGTCGATCACCAGCACGTTGAGGCCAGCAGAGGCCAGGGCAGCGGCGATGTTCACCGTAGTAGTCGTCTTACCGACCCCACCCTTCTGATTGGAAACCGTGAAGATGCGGGTCTTGTCCGGCTTGGGCAGTTCCCTGCCAATCAACCGTTCGCGCCGACGGGTCTCGTTGGCCAATTGGCGGGCGATGGGACTCGAATCGTCAATGGAATCCATCACGTTATGCACTCCATCAGATACGGTTTCACGTGAAACAGCAGCATTATCAACCGAATCAGTGCGCACTATCGCCGACTGAAGAGACGCAGAGGGTGTGGCCATGGCCCGCGCGGACCCCAAAGACATAAACGGGGGGATTCGCTGCGTGGAGGTTTCACTACTGCCCACTGGTCACACTCTCACTCTCATTCGGCGCTTGCTGCCGTTCTCTAGCCTAACTGCTCAGCCGCCGACACGCGGGAAACCGAGCGGGTCTCAGACTGTCTTTCCGGGCTTATTGACGATAATCCTCACCACGGTGGTGGGTTCCTCCAAAAGCTCCTGTCCACAAACCACAACGGACGTTTCCACGCCGCCAAGTTTGCGGATGACCTTCTTTGCCTTCTCAATCTCCTCGGCGGCACTGCGACCCTTGATGGCCACCACTTCACCACGGCCGTTCAACAGCGGAATCGTGAGGCCTGCCAGGTTGGACAGAGCAGAAACTGCCCGGGCGGTAACAACATCTGCGTCAACCATTCCGACAGCGAGCTCAGCACGCGTCCTCATGATGGTGACGTTGTCCAGGCCGAGGTCATCAACGACTTCCTGGAGCCAGATGACTCGACGTTCCAGCGGCTCAATCAACGTCAGCTCAAGGTCCGGACGGGCAATCGCCAGGCAGAGACCCGGCAAGCCTGCGCCGGAACCAACGTCGGCCACATGGCTGTCCATGGCAATGGCGGATTCAATGACTGCACAGTTAAGAACGTGCCGGCTCCACAATCGCGGAATCTCGCGAGGGCCAATCAGTCCGCGCTCAGTTCCTGACGTCGCCAGGTGTTCCACATAGCGCTTGGCGAGATCCAAGCGCTCCCCAAAGATCTTCTCTGCCGCTTCCAATTCAGCTGCGGTGATGTCAACCATGAGCTGCTAGTCAGCCGAGACGACGATGTGGCGGCCAGCGCCTTCGCCTTCGGACTCGGAAACAAATCCGAGGTCGGCGACAGCATCGTGCACGATCTTGCGTTCGTAAGCGCTCATCGGCTCAAGGGCGACGGTTCCGCCGTCGGACTTGACCTTGGCAACGGCGTCTTCGGCGATCTGCTGAAGGACGCCGGCGCGCTCCTTGCGGTACCCGTTGATGTCCAGCACCAGGCGCGAACGGTTTTCGGTGGCAGAAAGAACAGACAGGCGGGCCAGCTCCTGCAGTGCTTCCAGGACCTCACCGTCGCGTCCTACGAGGCTGTCCAAGGCTGCGGACTCTTCATCGGCGCCGATGGAGATGTACGTGCGTCCATTGCGAACCTCGATGTCGATGTCGCCATCGATATCGGCAATATCAAGAAGTTCTTCGAGGTAGTCGGCAGCAATGTCGCCTTCCTCTTCCAAACGGCTGGCCGTCTTGGACTGCGTCTCTTCCGTGGAGACTTCCTGGTCTTCAGTCACAGCGGCGATAACTTCTTCAGTGCTCTCGGCAGACATTACTTCTTCTTCCTGTTCTTACGTTGTGGCTGGACGCGCTGGGCACGGATTTCGGCTGCTGCAGCGGCAGCAGCTTCGGCTTCAGCAGCAGCGTCCGCGGTCTTCTTGCCACCCAGCAGCGGCGGCAGGCCCTTCGCAGCGCGTCGCTCCTCCAGTGCCTTGGCGGCAGGTGAGCCCGGGGTGGGCATACGACGGATGACGAAGAACTGCTGGCCCATGGTCCAGAGGTTGGTGGTGGTCCAGTAGATAAGGACACCGATCGGGAAGTTGATGCCGCCGATACCGAACACGAGCGGCAGGATGTAGAGCATCATCTTCTGCTGGCGCATGAACGGGCTGGCCATGGCCTCTTCGGACATGTTCTTGGCCATGATCTGCTTCTGGGTGATGAACTGCGAGGCCGTCATGGCGACGATCATCACGATAGAGAGAACTACCACCGAGACGTTTCCAGCCCCGCCGTGCAACAGCGCAGAAGAAAGTGGTGCGCCGAAGATGCTGGATTCGTCGAACTCAACTACCTGCTGGGCACTCATGGCACCGATGCCATTGCCCGCGTTCTTGGCGTTGGAGATACCCGACAGCACCTGGAACAGCGCGAAGAAGAACGGCATCTGAATCAGCATCGGCAAACAGGCCGAGAACGGGTTGGTGCCGTGCTTCTTGTACAGCGCCATCTGCTCCTGCGCCATGGCCTGGCGGGAGAGCTGATCGGTCTTGCCCTTGTACTTGGTCTGAAGCTTCTTCAGGTCCGGCTGCAGCAGCTGCATGCCGCGCTGCGCTTTGATCTGCTTGACGAAGACTGGAATCAGGGCGGCACGGATCACCAACACGAGGCCGATGATGGACAGAGTCCACGTCCAGCCGTTCGCGGCGGGCAGGCCAATGAAGCTCAGTCCCTCGTGGAAGCCAACCATGATGATTGACACCAGCCACTTGAACGGAAACATGATCGTTTCAAAGAAGTCCATACGATATCCCTATTCGTTAGGCCGCCGAGCGGCCTTCTTCATCAGCCTGAGCAGCCAGGAACTGGTCCGGATTGTTCAGTACAACAATTGTGGGCGTCCGGCCTTCGGGCCAGTGACGGTGACCGGCGGGGACGTGGTCCACTCCACCGGCGTTCCAAGGGTGGCATTTGGCGAGCCTTTTGGCTGCGAGCCAGCTACCCTTTACGGCGCCATGCACCGTTACTGCTTCCAGGGCGTACGCCGAGCAGGAGGGAAAGAAACGGCAAACCTGGCCGTACAGGGGCGAGATGACCTTGCGGTACGTCTTCAGCAAGAGAATGAGAATGTTGCGCGGCAACTCCCAGAGGAAGGTGCCCACCGCAGCGGACAGATTCCTGGAGGGAACCTGTCCGGAGGGCGCGCTTGAAGAAGGAACGACGGCGGTGCTTAGGTCATGCACGCGGTGTCCCTTCCGTTGTGGTGCCGTTGTGTTCAGTCGAAGCGTTGCGTGGAACTGAGCCACCCAATCGCTTCGTCGTCACTGCCAGTGCGGCGTTGTAGTCAGAGAGCAGTTGCTCCCAGCTGGCAGATGCAGCTGCAGGCAATGCCCGGACCACGACCGCCAGACCCGTTCCATGCGTGTGCAAGGACAGTCCGCCTATTTCTCTCAGTCTCCTCTTAACGAGGTTCCTGGTCACGGCGTTCCCGACGGCTTTGGAGACAATGAAGCCGATTCGACTCGGCTCCCCGGCCCCGATAGAGGCCGTATATAACACTAAGTTCCGGCGTCCATTGCGGACGCCGGAACGTACAGTTGTTGAAAAGTCGGTAGACGTCCGCAGACGGTTAGGGGTGGCTAGCACCGTAAAACCCGCAAAAAGACCCTGACCGACAAGTCAGTTATTTACGCCGACAGTTCGACGCGGCCCTTGCCGCGACGGGCAGCCAGGATGGCGCGGCCGGCACGGGTGCGCATACGAAGGCGGAAGCCATGCTTCTTGGCCCGACGGCGGTTATTCGGCTGAAAAGTCCGCTTGCTCACGTTAGTTACTCCAGTGGATCAAAGGTGCGCCCACCCGATCAAAAAAGGGGAAGAACTGGCCGACGCTAAGTTTTGTATGTGCCTGCCGCCGTTGCCTTCCATACGGTGAACGTACGGAGTTACAACTGATCTCAAAAGCGGACACAAAGGACTTCACAACGTTAGGGCAAAAAGGCACCCACAGTCAAACCGGGAGCCTGCCGCGGAGCTATCCACAGCTGTGCCCAACCATCGTTCCCAGCCTGTGGATGAAGTGGCTCACAGCCCTGATTCCAGAACCACAACGGTGTAATTATCCACAGGCAACTTCCCAGCTATCTTCTAGCGATTCCATCCCCTAGAGTGGCTCAGTAGCCCAATGTCCACCCGCTGTGTATAACTCTGTGGATTATCGCCCAGAACAGCGCCGCCGGAGAGACTTCGGCTGCCAGCAACGCCGGCAAGCAAGTATTTAGGAACTGATTGATGACAGTAGACGAAGCCAACCACGCCAACACTGTCGGAAGTTCCTGGCGCAGGGTGCTGAGCCTCATGGAACAGGACGACCGGGTTTCACCCCGTCAGCGCGGTTTCGTCATCCTCGCCCAGGCACAGGGCCTTATCGGTTCCACCTTGCTGGTGGCCGTTCCCAATGAACTCACCCGCGAAGTCCTGCAGACGCAGGTCAAGGATGCCCTGGACGATGCCCTCCGCAGCGTCTTCTCGGATGACATCCGCTGCGCCATCGACGTAGACACCGATCTGGTGCCCGTCCATGCAGAGCCGGAACCCGTCGTCGAGCTGTCCGCAGTGTCCGACTTCGCCGAGCCGAAGCCGCAGCCTACTCCGCCCAGCACCTCGCATGAGTTTGGTCGCCTGAATCCGAAGTACATCTTCGATACCTTCGTCATCGGTTCCTCGAACCGCTTTGCGCACGCGGCCGCCGTCGCCGTCGCCGAAGCGCCTGCCAAGGCGTACAACCCGCTGTTCATCTACGGTGACTCGGGGCTCGGCAAGACCCACCTGCTGCACGCAATCGGACACTACGCCCGCCGGCTCTACAGCGGCATCCGGGTCCGGTACGTGAACTCCGAAGAGTTCACCAACGACTTCATCAACTCCATCCGTGATGATGAGGGCACCAGCTTCAAGACCACGTACCGCAACGTGGATGTGCTTTTGATTGATGACATCCAGTTCCTGGCGGGCAAGGACCGGACCCAGGAAGAGTTCTTCCACACGTTCAATGCCCTGCACAACGCCAATAAGCAGGTTGTCATCACCTCCGACCAGCCGCCCAAGATGCTCGCCGGCTTCGAGGACCGCATGACGTCCCGCTTCGAGTGGGGCCTGCTGACGGACATCCAGCCGCCCGAACTCGAAACCCGCATCGCCATCCTCCGCAAGAAGGGCCTGAGCGAAGGCCTTTCGGCGCCGGACGATGCCCTGGAATACATCGCGTCAAAGATCTCCAGCAACATCCGCGAACTCGAAGGCGCCCTCATCCGCGTCACCGCATTCGCAAGCCTCAACCGCCAGCCGGTGGACGTTGCCCTGGCTGAAATGGTTCTCAAGGACCTCATCACCGACGACGGTGCCCAGGAAATCACGGCGAAGCAGATCCTTGACCAGACGGCTGACTACTTCAAGCTCAGCATGGAAGAGCTCTGCAGCAAGTCCCGAACCCGCACGTTGGTGACAGCGCGACAGATCGCTATGTACCTGTGCCGCGAACTGACGGATATGTCCTTGCCGAAGATCGGGCAGGAGCTCGGCGGGCGCGATCACACCACCGTCATCCACGCTGACCGCAAGATCCGCGAGCTGATGGCAGAGCGTCGTGTGATTTACAACCAGGTCACCGAGCTGACCAACCGGATCAAACAGCAGCAGCGGGACTCCTGAATTCCACATCGCTCCCGGCACTACATACCTTATTAACAGGCGCATGTGGATAAGCCTGTGGATACTTAAGGGGACAAGCGCGGTTAATGGGCTTAAAACCCTTAAGCCGTCTGTGGATCGTTAAAAACGGGCCTGGGAGTTGTCCCCATCCACACCCTGTTTAAAACCCAGTTAACACACAATCCGTGAACAGGGCTTAACCGCGGAACGACGCGGTGGGATCGGGTTATCCACAGTTTCCACAGCAGTTATTAACACTACGAATCCCAAAAAATTGAAATCCCTCAAATAACAATCTCGTTCTGCCACCCACCCGACCATCCCGAGGACAGACCAACGGCCTGGCCAATGCCACCCTCCGGCTGTCCACAGAGGAGGGCTCCGCCCGGTCGGGGATGGGTTAATCGCGGATCTTCCGGCTAAGCTGTCAGCAGCGCTCCCATCCCTGGGTCTGTTTGTAGTTCGCTCAGCGCGGACCATGCAGGTTCCGGTGCCGGACTGCGAAGATTTAGCGGCTTCCAAGCAGGAATCCGCAGCTACTACATGGCAGCAGCAATGAAAGGCGGCACCCCTCCGTGAAGTTCAGAGTCGACCGCGACGTCCTGGCAGAAGCCGTTACGTGGACCGCGCGGTCGTTGTCTCCGCGGCCGCCCGTACCTGTGCTTTCCGGCCTCCTCCTCAAAGCCGAGGCAGGAACCGTCAGCCTCTCAAGCTTCGATTACGAGACTTCCGCACGCCTGGAAATTCCGGCGGATATCGCCGTTGAGGGCACAATCCTCGTTTCCGGACGCCTGTTGGCAGATATCTGCCGCAGCCTTCCCTCCGCTCCCGTCGAAGTCGAGACTGATGGCAGCAAAGTCACTCTCACGTGCCGTCGAAGCAGCTTCCACCTGGCCACCATGCCCGAGGCCGAATACCCGGCACTGCCGGCATTGCCTGCCATCAGTGGCACGCTGCCCGGGGATGCTTTCGCGCAGGCCGTGTCCCAGGTGATCATCGCAGCGAGCAAGGACGACACCTTGCCGATCCTCACCGGTGTGCGCATGGAGATCGAGGACGACCTCATTACGCTCCTGGCAACGGACCGTTACCGTCTGGCCATGCGTGAAGTCCCTTGGAAGCCTGTCACTCCCGGCATTTCGACAAGTGCCCTGGTCAAGTCCAAGACGTTGAACGAAGTAGCCAAGACCCTTGGTGGCAGCGGCGACATCAACCTTGCCCTCGCAGACGACGACAGCAGGCTCATCGGCTTCGAGAGTGGCGGACGCACCACCACCTCGCTCCTGGTGGACGGCGACTACCCCAAGATCCGCTCCCTGTTCCCGGACTCCACCCCGATCCATGCAACTGTTCAGACCCAGGAATTGGTCGAAGCAGTTCGTCGTGTTTCGCTTGTTGCCGAGCGGAACACCCCGGTCCGTCTCGCCTTCACGCAAGGACTTTTGAACCTCGACGCCGGTACCGGTGAAGACGCGCAGGCTTCCGAAGAACTTGAAGCACAGCTTTCCGGTGAAGACATCACCGTGGCCTTCAACCCGCATTACCTCGTTGAGGGCTTGAGCGTCATCGAAACCAAATTCGTTCGATTCTCCTTCACCACTGCCCCCAAGCCCGCCATGATCACGGCCCAGGCTGAAGCGGACGGCGAAGACCAGGACGACTACCGCTACCTCGTGATGCCGGTCCGCCTCCCCAACTAGCCGAAACGTACCCGCCACCTTCGCAGAAAAGAGTTCACACTGTGCACATCGGTCTGATCGGCCTCGGAAAAATGGGTTTCAACATGCGCCAGCGCATGCGGAACGGCGGCATCGAAGTCACTGGTTTCGACCGCAATCCGGACGTCACTGATGTTGCTTCCGTAGATGAACTCATCGCGGCCCTTCCCACTCCCCGACTGGTCTGGGTCATGGTGCCGTCAGGCGCGATCACCGACGCCGTAGTGACCGAACTGGGTGAGAAACTGAGCCCTGGCGACTTGGTGATCGATGGCGGGAACTCGCGTTTCACCGAAGACCAGAAGCACGCTGCAGCACTTGCCGAAAAGAACATCCGATTCGCGGATTGTGGTGTTTCCGGCGGTGTTTGGGGCCTCGAAAATGGTTACGGCCTGATGGCCGGCGGCGCCGATGAAGACATCGAACTGGCTCTGCCGGTGTTCGATGCCCTCCGGCCTGAAGGCGAACGCGCCGACAGCTTCGTCCACGTTGGCGGTGTCGGTGCAGGCCACTACGCGAAGATGGTCCACAACGGCATCGAATACGGCCTTATGCAGGCGTACGCAGAGGGTTACGAACTGCTGGCGGCAAAGGACATCGTGAAGGACCTTCCGGGAACTTTCCGGGCCTGGCAAAAAGGTACCGTTGTGCGCTCATGGCTCTTGGACCTCATGGTCAAGGCACTCGATGAGGATCCGGGCCTGGCCTCGATCGACGACTACGTCGAGGATTCCGGCGAGGGTCGCTGGACCGTGGAGGAAGCGATCGCCAACGCAGTGCCGGCTCCGGCCATCACCGCCGCGCTCTTCGCTCGGTTTGCTTCCCGTGAGGACAACTCGCCGGCCATGAAGATGGTCTCTGCCTTGCGCCACCAGTTCGGCGGACACGCCACCCGTCCGGCCAACTAGGCCGCAGGAGTCCTGCAAACGGCGTGTACCTCGAACATCTTTCGCTGACGGATTTCCGCAGCTACGCACAGGTTGACCTGAAGCTCGGCCCCGGCGTGACGGTCCTGGTCGGTTCCAACGGGATTGGCAAGACCAACCTGATGGAAGCCATCGGGTACCTTGCCACGCTGAGTTCACATCGGGTGAGCACAGATGCGCCCCTGCTCCGGTTCGGCGCCGAGCGCGCGATGATCCGCGCCAGGCTTGTCCGTGGAGAGCAATCAACGGTCATTGAGCTTGAAATCAATGCCGGCCGGGCTAACCGGGGCCGTATCAACCGCAGCAATCCGGTCCGGGCAAGGGACATCCTGGGCATCTGCCAAACTGTTTTGTTCGCACCCGAAGATCTGGCGTTGGTCAAGGGAGACCCTTCGAACCGCAGGCGCTTCCTGGATGAACTGTTGGTCAGCCTTGTTCCGCGGCATGCTGCAACCCGCAGCGACTATGATCGCGTCCTGAAGCAACGTAATGCCCTGCTGAAATCGGCGCGGGCCGGGAAATTCACGGCCGGCCATGAGGCAACCCTGGACGTTTGGGACCAGCACATGGCCCGCGCCGGCGCGGAACTACTCCACGCCCGGCTCGAACTCGTGGAAAGATTGCGTCCCCATCTGAACAGCGCCTACGCACAGCTCACCGACGGATCCAAAGAGGCGGGTGCGGTCTACCGCTCAACCATCCAGGGCGTCCTGGACGACGACGGCGGCCCGGCGGACCACGGAACGGAACCTTCGCCGTCGGTTGACGACCTTCGGCTCCTGTCCGTGGATGAACTCACTGAACGCTACATCCAGGCCTTCGCAGCATCACGGAAGAAGGAACTGGAACGGGGCATCTCCCTGGTGGGCCCGCATCGTGACGAACTGGAGCTCACTTTGGGCCAAGCTCCTGCCAAGGGCTATGCATCCCACGGTGAAACATGGTCCATGTGCTTGTCCCTCCGGCTCGCTTCCTACTACGTGATGTTGGACGATGCCCGCACCGGAGGCACCGCTCCGATCCTCATCCTCGATGACGTTTTCGCCGAACTGGATGTCCAGCGCCGGCGTAAACTGGCTGCAATAGTGGCTGGCGCCGAGCAGGTGTTGGTGACTGCCGCCGTCGATGCCGATATCCCTGAGGAGCTGGCCGGACGGCGCGTAACCGTTGTTCCGGGAGGCATCGATGGCGAAGGATAGCCGCGACGGACTTCAGCCCGGACGCGATCCGGACGAGATCGATGCTGCCCAAGCGGCGCTGAACCGGATGCGGGAGGCTGCTGCCGCCCGCGGTGAAGTGAGGCAACGGGCCCCCAGACCTGGGTCTGCCCCGAAGCGTAAGGGCATCCGGGATACCAGGGGATTCGCGCAATTCCACGGCAGCGGACGGGACCCCTTGGGCCTCGGAAATGTCGTTGGCCGATTGGTGGCCGAACGCGGGTGGACATCGCCTGTGGCCGTGGGCTCGGTGATGGCGGAATGGGAAACCTTGGTTGGAGGGGACATCTCGGCACATTGCACGCCGGAGAGCTTCACGGACACCACTCTCCATGTCCGTTGCGATTCAACGGCTTGGGCCACCCAACTGCGTTTGCTGAGCACGAGCCTCCTGGAGATGTTCCGCAATGAGCTTGGAGAAGGCGTGGTCACCAGTATCCAGGTGCTGGGCCCGTCGGCTCCAAGTTGGCGAAAAGGCGGGCGCAGCGTCAACGGTCGGGGCCCGAGGGATACTTACGGCTAAACGGCGTGCAGGGCGAATCAACGCCCCTGAGTCGTATAGGCCCCCATCGGGACCACCGTAGGGCGATTGCAGATAGGACCAGTGGCCTCCTACGGCCATATTCAGCTCTCGGCTGCCCCCGTATTTGCAAGGATTCGAGCGTATCCACGATAGAATTGGCGTAGATCACTGAGCGCCGGTGAAACGTCGTTGGGGTACTGGATCCACTCGCGTGGCATAGGGACCCCCTTCGTCGGATTAATCGGCGCAATCAGTCACGTGCCCGTTGGCGGCCGCGGTTCGCCGTGGGCAACACCGGGAACGGCCGACATCGAGTACAGAGGAGTCGAAAGCGCCTGTGGCTAACGACAATGCAGAGACCTTGGCAGTAGAGCCCGAAGAGGAGACTGTTCCCAAGCCTGACACGCCCACTGAGGCGCCCAGGGAGTACGGTGCCAGCGACATCACCGTGCTGGAGGGCCTCGAAGCCGTGCGCAAACGCCCCGGCATGTACATCGGTTCCACCGGTCCTCGTGGCTTGCACCACCTGGTCTATGAAGTGGTGGACAACTCTGTTGATGAGGCACTGGCTGGTTACTGCAGCCACATCGAAATCACTCTCCGTGCCGATGGCGGCGTCCGCGTTGTTGATGATGGCCGCGGTATTCCCGTAGACATTCACCCGACCGAAGGCAAGCCAACGGTTGAAGTGGTCATGACCATCCTTCACGCCGGCGGTAAGTTCGGCGGCGGCGGCTACGCGGTTTCCGGCGGCCTCCACGGTGTGGGTATCTCCGTGGTCAACGCCTTGTCCCGCCGCGTGGACACGGAAGTCCGCCGGCAAGGCCACGTTTGGCGTATGACCTTCGCCGACGGCGGCAAGCCCCAGGGCGAACTCGTCAAGGGTGAAGCCACTGACGTCACCGGTACGTCCCAGACGTTCTACCCGGACGGGACTATCTTCGAGTCCACTGAGTTCGATTTCGAGACGCTTCGTGCGCGCTTCCAGCAGATGGCCTTCCTCAACAAGGGCCTGCGGATCACCCTGACGGACGAGCGCCCGGTGAACCGCGACGGTGATGATGACCTCGACCTCGACGCCGTTGCCACCGAAGGCGAAGTCGCCGCCGAGCACCGCACAGTGGTGTACCAATACCCGGACGGCCTGCTGGACTACGTCAAGCACCTGAACTCGAACAAGAAGGTCGAAATCGTCCACGAGGACGTCATCGCCTTCGAAACCGAAGACACGGAGCGGCACATCGCCGTGGAGGTCGCCATGCAGTGGACCACCGCGTACTCCGAAAGCGTCCACACATACGCAAACACGATCAACACCCATGAGGGCGGAACGCACGAAGAAGGCTTCCGCGCCGCGATGACCTCGCTGATCAACCGCTATGCGCGCGAGAAGAGCATCATCAAGGAAAAGGAAGACAACCTCACCGGTGATGACATTCGTGAAGGCCTGACGGCCGTTATTTCCGTCAAGCTTTCCGAGCCTCAGTTCGAAGGCCAGACCAAAACCAAGCTGGGCAACTCCGAGGTGAAGGGCTTCGTCCAGCGCGTTGTCACGGATCAGCTGGGCGACTGGCTGGAACGCAACCCCGGCCCCGCACGTGATGTGATCCGCAAGGCCATTTCCGCTGCCCAGGCACGCATGGCGGCCCGCAAGGCCCGCGATAACGCCCGCCGGAAGAGCCCCCTGGAATCCTTCGGTATGCCCGGCAAGCTCTCCGACTGCTCCTCGAAGGATCCTTCGCGTTGCGAGGTTTACCTGGTGGAGGGTGACTCCGCAGGTGGTTCGGCCAAGCGTGGACGCAACCCGGAGACCCAGGCCATCCTGCCACTGCGCGGCAAGATCCTGAATGTTGAGCGGGCCCGCCTGGACAAGGCCCTCGGCAACGCCGAAGTCCAGTCGATGATTACCGCCTTCGGTACAGGCATCGGCGAAGACTTCGACATTTCCAAGCTGCGGTACCACAAGATCGTCCTCATGGCCGATGCTGACGTTGACGGCCAGCACATCACCACGTTGTTGATGACTCTGCTGTTCCGCTACATGCGTCCGCTCATCGAGAACGGCTACGTCTACCTGGCCCAACCCCCGCTGTACAGGATCAAGTGGTCCAACGCGGCCCACGATTACGTCTACAGCGACCGCGAACGAGATGAAACCATCCGCAAGGGTGCTTCCATGAACAAGCGACTCCCCAAGGACAACGGCATCCAGCGCTACAAGGGCCTGGGCGAGATGGACTACACGGAACTGTGGGATACCACCATGGACCCCGATCGCCGCACCCTGTTGCAGGTCACCATGGATGATGCACTGGCCGCTGACCAGACCTTCTCTGTCTTGATGGGCGAGGACGTTGAATCGCGCCGTAACTTCATCCAGCAGAACGCCAAGGACGTCAGGTTCCTCGATATCTAGGGCTCCACAAGGGCATCTGAATATTCCAGAACTGACATATACCTGAAACGGAAACCTTAGATTATGAGTGACGAAACTCCCGAAGTCCCGGCGGAATCGAATGACGCAGAGGATGTTGTTCTTGAGGGTGATGTGCTGACCGACCGCGTGGAGCAGGTGGACCTGCAGACGGAAATGCAGAGGTCCTACCTGGACTACGCCATGGCCGTTATTGTGGGCCGCGCCCTCCCTGACGTCCGTGACGGACTGAAGCCGGTGCATCGCCGCGTTTTGTACGCAATGTTCGACGGCGGCTACCGCCCCGACCGCTCTTTCAACAAGTGCGCCCGCGTGGTGGGCGATGTCATGGGTACCTATCACCCGCACGGTGACATGGCGATCTACGATGCTTTGGTCCGCCTGATCCAGGACTGGACCATGCGGTACCCGCTGGCACTTGGCCAGGGCAACTTCGGTTCGCCCGGTAACGACGGCGCTGCCGCACCGCGTTACACCGAAACCAAGATGGCCCAACTGGCCATGGAAATGGTCCGCGATATCGACGAGGAAACCGTCGACTTCCAGGACAACTATGACGGCAAGAACCAGGAACCGACCATCCTGCCGGCGCGTTTCCCCAACCTGCTGGTCAACGGCTCCTCAGGCATCGCCGTCGGCATGGCCACCAACATTCCGCCGCACAACCTTCGCGAGGTCGCAGAGGGTGTGCAGTGGGCGCTTGAGAACCCCACCGCCACCCGCGAGGAGCTCCTCGAAGCACTGTTGCTGCGCATCAAGGGACCCGACTTCCCAACTGGTGCCACCATCCTTGGCCACAAGGGCATCGAGGATGCGTACCGTACCGGGCGTGGCTCCATCACCATGCGGGCCGTGGTCAATGTCGAGGAACTCCAGGGCCGCACCTGCTTGGTGGTCACCGAACTTCCTTACCAGGCCAACCCGGACAACCTTGCCATCAAGATTGCTGAACTGGTCAAGGACGGCAAGATCCAGGGCATCGCAGACCTCCGCGATGAAACCTCCGGCCGAACAGGCCAACGCCTGGTGATCGTGCTCAAGCGCGACGCCGTGGCGAAGGTGGTCTTGAACAACCTCTACAAGCACACGCAGCTGCAGGACAACTTCTCGGCGAACATGCTGGCAATTGTCGACGGCGTCCCGCGCACCTTGAGCCTGGATGCTTTCATCCGCCACTGGGTTGCGCACCAGATGGACGTCATTGCACGCCGTACCCGCTACCGCCTTCGCAAGGCCGAGGAAGAAGCGCACATTCTGCGTGCACTCCTCAAGGCACTGGACATGCTGGACGAGGTCATTGCCCTCATCCGCGCTTCCAACACCACAGAAGCTGCCCGCGAAGGCCTCATGGGGTTGCTGGAGATCGATGAACTCCAGGCCCGCGCCATCCTGGACATGCAGTTGCGCCGACTGGCCGCCCTGGAACGCCAGAAGATCCAGGATCGTCACTCCGAGCTCGAAGCGATGATCGAGGAGTACAACGCGATCCTGGCTTCCGAGGAACGCCAGCGCCAGATCATCAGCGAGGAACTCGCGGAGATCGTCGCCAAGCACGGAGATGACCGCCGGACGCACATCCTGATGGGCTTCGACGGCGACATGTCCATGGAAGACCTGATTCCCGAAGAGGAAATGGTCGTCACCATTACGCGCGGTGGGTACGTCAAGCGCACCCGCAGCGACAACTACCGTTCCCAGCAGCGTGGCGGCAAGGGGATCAAGGGTGCGCAGTTGCGAGGCGACGATGTCGTTGAGCACTTCTTCGTCACCACTACCCACCACTGGCTGCTGTTCTTTACCAACTTGGGTCGCGTCTACCGTGCCAAGGCTTACGAGCTCGCTGAAGCCGGCCGTGATGCCAAGGGCCAGCACGTCGCCAACCTGTTGGCCTTCCAGCCGGATGAGCACATCGCCCAGGTTCTTGACCTAAGGGACTACCAGCAGGCTCCGTACTTGGTGCTCGCCACCAAGAACGGACTGGTCAAGAAGACGAGGTTGGAGGACTATGACACCAACCGCACCGCCGGTGTCATCGCGATCAACCTGCGCGACGAGGACGAGTTGGTCTCCGCCCAGCTGGTCAGCGAGACCGATGACCTGCTTCTGGTTTCACGCAAGGGCCAGTCGATCCGATTCACAGCCACCGATGACGCACTGCGCCCCATGGGCCGGGCTACCTCGGGTGTAACCGGTATGAAGTTCCGTGAAGACGACGAACTGCTTGCCGCAGATGTGGTCCAGGACGGCTCCTTCGTCTTCATCGTTACTGAGGGTGGCTACGCCAAGCGGACCGCAGTGGACGAATACCGCCTGCAGGGCCGTGGCGGCCTGGGCATCAAGGTAGCCAAGCTTGCTGAAGACCGCGGTGACCTTGTGGGCGCCTTGATCGTGCAGGAAGAGGACGAAGTCCTGGTAGTCATGGAAGGCGGCAAGGTGGTCCGCTCGGCAGTGACCGGCGTCCCTGCCAAGGGCCGTGACACCATGGGCGTCATCTTCGCCAAGCCGGACAAGAATGACCGCATTATTGAGGTTGCACGCAACAGCGAACGCGGCCTGGAAGGCGAAGAGTCCGAAGACGGACTCGACGATGACGTAACGTTGGCTGCAAACGACGGCGCCTCCGAGGCGACCGTGACGGCCGAAACGGAAAACGACGCAGACCCGGATATCGAAACGGGCGCGGAGCTGAACGAAGACAACACCGGAGGTAACGAGTGAGTAATTCCGACTCATATCCCAAGCCGAGCACAGGTGTCCCCGGCGGACTCCGGCAGCCCTCGGGCAGCGCACAGGCAGGAACCCCTGCACGGCCCCAGCAGCGTCCCGGAACCGGGTCCACCGGTTCCGGTGCCACAGGAGCACGACCCGCTAACGGGACCAACTCCGCTCAGCGGCCCGCCGGCGCTCCGGGACAGCGACCCGCGCAGGCAGGTCAGCGTCCTGCCGGCGCCCCCGGGCAACGACCGGCTCAGCCCGGCCAGCGCCCCGCGGGTTCCGGGGCCCAGCGCCCCGCCCAGGGCGGTCCCGGCCTGGTGAAGCCTGCTCCCAAGGCCAAGGTTCGTCGCGCACGCCTCTTGGTCAGCAAGGTGGACCCGTGGTCAGTCCTGAAGATGGCATTCCTGCTGTCTGTTGCGCTGGGCATCGTCACCGTAGTTGCTGCCATCGTGCTCTGGACGGTGCTGGATCTCACGGGCATCTTCAACCAGGTGGATAGCCTTCTGGGCACCCTGGCGGGATCGGAGGGCAGTGGATTCGAGCTGAAGAAGATTGCCTCGCTGGGCCAAGTTGCATCCTTCGCCACCATTATTGCCGTGGTGAACGTGGTCTTGCTGACCGCACTGTCCATGCTCTCAGCGGTTCTGTATAACATTTCCGCAACGTTGGTTGGCGGCGTCGGCGTCACGCTGACCGACGACTAGCAAAAACCCGCGGAATGACGCCGAAATCGGCGGAAAACCTCCGCGGAAAAGCCTCGATTTGAGATCGGGCCGGGATGTGCTGTACAGTCATATCTCGGCCCGATGAGGCATCGGGGCGTATAGCTCAGGCGGTTAGAGCGCTTCGCTGATAACGAAGAGGTCCCAGGTTCAAGTCCTGGTACGCCCACGGAACCGAAAGAGGTTCAGGTAAAACTGAACCGGAATGAGGTACTTGTGAAGAAGTTGCTGGTACTAGTGGCAGCGGCAATCGCAGGTGTCCTGGTCTATAAAAAGGCCCAGGAATCCGAAGCCCGGAAGGATGTCTGGAGCAAGTCAACCGACAAGGTCGACTAGCCGAAGGGCCCGATTCGAACTGGTAATTGCCAGCTCGGACATGGGGTATGATTGACGGGTTGCTTCTTATGGGGGCATGGCGCAATTGGTAGCGCACCTGCTTTGCAAGCAGGGGGTTCGGGGTTCGAGTCCCCGTGCCTCCACCATAAGAAAAGTCCCGGTCAGAAATGACCGGGACTTTTGCCTTTAATGCCCGATGCCCGGGGATAACATTCGGCCTCCCTCAGCATCATTCCGACGGCGCTGGTCGCCTCGCGCACACAACGGTTCCTAGCTGGGCGGTACAGTCTGCAGTGCCCGCTCGAGGAATACGGTCAGTTCGCCATTGCCCAGGACGGGCGTCACCACGCCAAGTTCCAACGTTGGCTGCGTCTTTGCCCCGGCTGTCTTCAGGGCGCCCTGCACGTTGATGCGGGCTGCGGCGGCGGCCTGTGCATCGCCACGCTTGGCGGCCTCCAGCATGTTCAGGGCAGCCTCCACGCCACGTCCGTACTCTGCCGCCGCTGCAACCCACGTGGAGCCGTCCTGGGCGAAACCGGGCATCGCCATGCGTGGCAGGAGTTCGGGAAGCCGTTGAAGCAGCCCAGCGCGACTCCCCAATGCCTCCGATGGTGACTTGCCGGCGTCGTAATCCGTCCAGAACTGGTCAATATCGCCTCGCAGCTCCGGGGCGGATGGTGTGAGGTCGTCGTCCTGCCAGTCCTGGTTCAGGTCCACGAAAGCCCGCACCGCGGCTTGGACTTCCGGGTCGGGTCCGGAGAGCAGGGACAAGGCCGCGTTCATGGATTTGGCGGGGTTGTATGCCGGGCCGTTCCAGGAGAGGTCCGCGTAGTTGAAGATGGCTGGCAAGGACAGATAGGGCTGAATCATGGGGTTGGTGACAATGCCCTGGATGGACTGATGGAGGTTGGCGTCCCTCCCGATCACGGGGGCCAGGAAGAGATGATCCTGGGAAAAGTCGTTGACAGGATAGTTGTCCCAAATGACGATGGGCCGGGAGTCGCCAGGGCTCCCGTAGGTCCCGGCGGCCGTTTCCGCTGATTTCAGGGTGATCCGGTGTGAGACCACATCCTCACCCGTCCACTGCACCACGATCCCGGGATTCAACGCCTGGCCAAGTTCCCGCTTATAGGGAGTGCTCGCGGAGCCGTTGTAGAAGGTGGGAACCGTTTCCAGTGGGAGGACGCCGTCCTTGGCAGAGATGAACTTGGCATTCACGTCGTTGAGGAAGGATGCCTGTGCCTTTGCCAGGTTGGCCTGACCCGAACCAAACTCCCGGAGATCGTCGGCACATTGGACTTTCGTGGCGATGTCATCGAGGGGAATCACGAAGGAACGGACACCCAGCGAATACAGGGATTCAAGCTTGGCCACCGCGTCATCGAGGTCAGCCTCGCGCGAATAGCAAATGTCGATTCCCGGTGAGAGGGCGTAGCTGAAACGGATGTGGTTGGCCGCTGCTGTGTCGATGAGCTCCCGCAGCTCCTCAAGCTCCTGATTCGTGTAAAGGTCCCGCCATCTTTCCCTCAACAAGGGATCGTCCTTCGGCGAATAGATGTAAGTGTTCATCTTCTGCCTGCCCGCGAATTCGATGACATCCAGGCGGGCCTGATGGGACCAGGGGGTGCCGTAGAAGCCCTCGATGACACCGCGGGTTTCCATCAGCGGCCAGTCACCCACCAGGACCGGAACCACTGAACCGTCCCTGAGCACCTGCCGTAGGGTCTGGACGGCGTGGAAGACGCCGTCGTTGTCCCGTCCTGCCAGCACGGCCGTCGGAATCCCGCCGGGCTGTCCTGTGGCAACCACATAGCCTTCTGCGTGCCCAAGAGCGTCCCGGAGAGTGGCATCGCTGTCCAGCTGCAAATCGCTGAGAACCGGAGCTACGGCTGAGTCCACGCCCAAATGGATGGCAGATGACCCTTCGCGTGGGTTCGCAAGCGCTGTCACCACCTCCGACGTGCCCCCGGCGCCTGCCACAAGGTCCTGCACTGCGGCGGTGGAGGCTTGATCCGTTCCAGCGGGGGCAACCACGTACACGTGGCCGTTCAAGGGAACAGGGCTGCCCGTTCCGGCCTTGGCGTGCTGCGGCACGGGGAAGATACTTGGAACGCCCGCCCTGTTTCCTTCGGGCTCGTCAGGGCGGTCACGTGGAACAGCGAACCACCCGGCAACAACGAGCGCGGCCGTCAGCACCCCGGCCGCGACCAGCAGCAGAACAGATCGCCGGCGCTTGGTGCCGGTGCCGACGGGTGCCGTGTTCAATCAGATAACCCCTTGGGTACGCCGTGACCGGCTCACTGGAATGCTGAGTCAAGACAACCACACTGTTGGAGCATCAGATAGGGCTGGAGCGCTCCCCCGCCCCACTAGGGTTGATCCGTGACCCTTCTCATTGCTGCCCTCGGCGTACTGGGTGTTGCCTCTTCCGGACCACTCATCGCAGGAACCCTTGGAGCCACCTCCGTTACGGCCTTGGCCATCGCCTTTTGGCGGAATGCGATAGGTGCGGTGGTGATGGCTGCTCCCGTCGCTATCCGTGAGCCAAAAGCATTCGGCAGGATCACCCGGCGCGAGTTTGGCTGGTCCGCCCTGGCCGCTATTGCACTTGCGTTCCACTTCGCCTGCTTCATCACCGCGCTTCAGCTCACGTCCGTTGCGGCCGCTACGGCCTTGGTGTGCCTGCAATCGGCATGGATAGCGGTGTTGCAGATGTTCCGGGGTACACGGCACCGCTGGCCGGTGTTGTTGGGCCTTGGGATCGCTTTTGGCGGCGTGGTTGCCATCACCGGATTCGACATGGGGTCATCTCCTGAGGCCCTGCTGGGCGATCTGCTGGCGCTGGCCGGCGGCGCGCTGGCTGGCCTCTATACCCTTGCGGGAGGGAAAGCCCGTCAATCCATGGGAACCGGGACCTACACGACTCTTTGCTACGGCATGTGCGCGGCGATCGTGGCGGTACTCGCCTTGTTCAGCGCGCAGCCACTGACAGGGTTCGACGCCGGAGGCTGGCTTGGCATTATCGCCATCACCGTTTGCGCCCAGCTGGTGGGGCACACGGCCTTCAACCATCTGCTTGCCACGATGAGCCCTTTGTTGGTGTCCATGATCATCCTGCTGGAAATCCCGGGTGCTGCAATCCTGGCAGCCATTTTCCTGAATGAGACCTTGCCGGCGGGCACCTATGCGGGATTGGCGCTGATTCTTGTTGGCCTGGCCGTGGTCGTTGCCGGGCAGCGGCGTGGCCGGACTGAAGCAGACCGGCGCGAACCCGAGCTTGGCGCTGACTGACGTTCCGGCGTCGTGCGTATGCCGTGGGGCGCAGGGCGCCTAAACACCACCGCGGCGGGCGCCTTGGGCGGTGTTGGCCGTATGGATGGCCCGTAGCAACTTTGCCGGGAAGTACACAGAGAAGAACACCACCATGGGCGCTTTCAATGCCATCTTCTTAACGTTGTGGGCCTTGTACGTCCGGTCGAAACGTTGGACGTAGTAGCGGTAATCGCGAGGTGAGTCCTCGAGGCGGCGGGCAGACATGCCGGACACCATCTGGGGCAGGTACTGCACTTTGAGGTCGTGTTCGAAGAGGTGCAGCGAGAGATCGATGTCCTCGTGCATCTCGTCCCTGGGGTCCAGGCACGCTTCGTCGCGGATGGTCTCCCATGCGGTGCGACGCAGGGCCATGTTGGAACCGAAAAGGAAGTGGTACTGGTGCTTGGCCAGCCGCAACATGAGTTGGCGCATCTTGTCGTCGGCCTTGAGCCCGAAGCGGCGCATGGGCATGTCGTAGTAGACCACTGGTCCTGTGGCGGCGGCGACCGAGGGATCCATGAATGCCTTTTGGACCTGCTCCACCCAGTCGGGTTCCAGAACGGAGTCGGCGTCGATCCGGCCAACAACGTCGCCCGTGGCGTTGTTCAGCCCGTGATTCCGGGTGGGAATCAGGCCCTGCGCGGCTTCCTGCCGCAGGAGGATGATGGGGCTTTCCGGATATTCCTGCTGCATCTGCCGCACAATTTTGGCCGTGCGGTCCGTGGACAGATTGTCCACCACGATGATCTCATCGGCAGGTACGGACTGGTAGATGGCCGCGATGAGGCACTGGCGAATGACGCTTTCCTCGTTATACGCCGGGATGACAATGGACACGCCCGGGAGCACCGGACCATCCTGAAGGGCACCCGCAGAGGGTCTATCGGCTGACATCACTCCAAATCTAACACCCGTGGCAGTGCGTCCGATGGAGGCTTTGGTTACAAGCCGGCAAACACTGAAGGGACCCCGGCCGAGGCCGGGATCCCTTCAATTGCCTGACTTGATGCCCTGGTGGGGCGGTTCGTCAGGTGTTAGTTCTGTGTACCTTTGGCAGCGGAGTCCGTGCCTTCGGTGTCCTTGTGCAGGCTGGCAGCGATGTTCTTGACGGCAGTCTTGGCGTCGGTGGCCACCTTGGCCGTGGAATCTTCAACGTTCTTGAAGGCGTCCTTGGTTGCCTGCTCAGCCTCAGCTGCTGCTTCTTCCGGAGTGATGTCCGAGGTGCCGGACGCTGTGGCTGCTGCCGTGGCTGACGCAGCAGCATCGGCCGGAGCCGGAGCTGCCGACGTTGCCGGTACCGGAGCGGGCGTCGGTGTGACCGGGGAAGGCGTCTTCCACGGATCCTCCACCGGCTTGGAAGCCTTCCATGCGGCAACACCGGCGGCAGCGGCTGCGGCGATAACAGTCACAATCAGCCAGCCGCGCTTCTTGGGCTTCGGTTCTTTGCCCAGCTTGGAGGAGACGGCCTTGGTCGCATCCTCCGCCACTGCCTTGATCTGCTTGCCGGTGGCCTGCGCCTGCTCCTGGACGCTGTGCACGACGCCGGAATCGACCAGCTTCTGCGCTACGGCGTCAACCTGGGCCGGCGCGTTCTCCAAGGCGTGGTGGACTGCTACCGATGCCTGGCCCAATTGCTCGGACAGCTTGGGCAGGTATTCGTCCACTACTTTGTCCCGGGCGTGGCCAAGCGCCGGAGTTGCCTTGTTGAGCGTCTCCTGGATCCTGGGTGTTGCGTCCTCCACTGCGTCATGGATCTTCGGCGCGAGGTGCGCCAGTCCATCCTGAATCCGCGGCGTAACCACTGCAACGCCGTCGGCGAGGTTGTGCGCAGCGGACTTCAGCCCCTCTTGGATCTTGGGGGAAGCGGTGTCAATGCCGTGCTGGATACGCGGAACAGCCCAGTTGACGGCTGCTTCCACACGGGGCGCAGCCCAGTCGCGGGCGTTATCCACGCCGGTCACAACGGATTGTTCGAGGTCGCGGGCAATACGGTCTGATTTCTTCACAACTACCTCCCGATACACATGCTCGTTTGTTGCTAGCCTACGTCGCTTGGGGAACACCGGCTATTCATCTGCCGGATTCGTCCCGGATTTCACCGAGCGCGGAACCGGCTTTACAACAGCACCGGCGTTGACCCTGCATGAAACAATGGGGCCATGACCATCGCAACCGCAAAAGCAACGATCCACACGACCCTCGGCGACATCAAGGTTGACCTCTTCGGCAACCACGCGCCCAAGACGGTCGCCAACTTCATTGGCTTGGCCACGGGCGAAAAGTCCTGGAACCACCCTGAAACGGGCGAAGACAAGACCGGGACGCCGCTGTATGACGGCACCATTTTCCACCGGATCATCAAGGACTTCATGATCCAGGGTGGCGATCCCCTGGGTCGCGGCGTTGGCGGACCGGGTTACCAATTCGACGACGAAATCCACCCGGAACTGACCTTCAACGCTCCTTACAAGCTGGCCATGGCCAATGCGGGTATCCAGATGGGCAAGGGCACCAACGGGTCACAGTTCTTCATCACCACCGTGAACACCGACTGGCTGTTCGGTAAGCACAGCATCTTCGGTGAAGTCACTGACGAGGAATCCCGCAAGGTTGTGGACTCGATCGAGGCTGTCCGCACCGGCATGGGTGACCGCCCTGTTGAGGACGTCGTCATCAACAGCATCGACATCGAACAGCTCTAGTCACAACCTGAACCTGAGCTCATGAGTTACGGAATTCCGTCGGCAGAGCCGTCCGCTGATATTCCGGTGTGCCCAAGGCACCCGGACAGGCCCTCCTATGTGCGGTGCCAGCGCTGCGGGCGCCCTGCGTGCCCCGAGTGCCAGCGGGCGGCCGCCGTCGGGTTCCAATGCGTTGACTGCGTCAACGAACAAAAACGTACGACGCCGACATACCGGTCGCCGTACGGCGGCGCCTTGGCCGTGGGACGGCCGTTGGTGACGTACGTGATCATCGGCTTGTGCCTGCTGATCTTCGTCCTTCAGTGGATTGTGCCAGGGGACTTCGTCTTCCAGAACTTCGCCTTCGCGAATATCTTCGCCGATAGCCAACCGTGGCGCATGCTCACCGCAGCCTTCCTGCATTCGCAGGGATTCCTGCTTCATATTGTCTTGAACATGTACACGCTGTGGATCTTCGGACAAGCCCTGGAGCCGTTGCTCGGGCGGATCCGCTTCCTCGCTTTGTACCTGATCTCTGCCATCGGCGGATCGGTGGGCTACTTGGCCCTCACCCCCATGTTGCCGCCCGTAGCCGTCGTTGGCGCTTCCGGTGCCATCTTCGGTCTCTTCGGCGCCATGCTGGTGGTACAACGTCATCGCGGCGGAGAAACCAAGCAACTCTGGGTCCTGATCGCCATCAATGGCGCGATCGGATTCTTTGTCCCCAGCATTGCCTGGCAGGCCCACCTGGGAGGTCTGATCACCGGCGGCCTCGCGGCCGCCGTCATCGCCTATGCCCCGCGCGGCAAGAACCAGGCCTTGCTGCAGGCCGGGGGGCTCATCCTCGTGGCCGGCCTGTTGGCTATAGTTACCGTGTTCCGCGTCACCGCTGGATAGCGGGCTTCCCGTGCTCCATCTTTCTTAGACCACCGCAGGCTTCTTTAGACCACCGCAGGCTTGACCGGCTGGCGGAGGATGGTCTTCAGCTTTTCCGGTGCCGTCCGGCGCACATCGCCGAGGTAGATTTCATGGTGCTTCCCGGTCATCGCCAGGGAGTTCCCGGGGATAAAGCTGCTGTGCATCTCCTCGAGGACCGGTCCCTCAGCGTCGTATGGCCCTATATGGAGCGTCTGCACGCTCAACCCCTCTTCAAGCGTCTCCAAGCGGAGCGCCTCCAATGCCGGGGCCTCCCCCTTCTTGGCAACCACTTCGCGCGCAGCGTCGAAATGCTCAGACGTGATCCAGCCCGGAACCATGTTCATCAGCGTCCAGTCCCACTGTGACTTGTCCCGGGCGCTGGTGAACGCCTCCATGTCATCAGCCCACCAGAGGCCCTCCAAGGGCATCACACCGTAATCCTTGTCGAGTTCGTTCTTGCTGAAGAACTTCAGCTTGTAGGCGACTGGATACAGCGTGGCCAGTGCGTCCTTATAGGCCTCGGAGGTGTTGGGATTCCCGTGGCCGTCGATCATCAGAAACTGCAGGGGTGGGACGGTCACCAAGGAGAACTCACCGTGCTTGGCACTGTAAGTCCGGATTTCTTTCTTGAAGTCGCTCTTCATGGCACCACGGTACGCCCAGGGAAATCCGCCACGGTACTCGATCCCGGCACCCACCTAGGACAAGTTATCCACAGCTGTTATCCACACTGTGCGTAACTTACATGGGTGTAGTTAGAGCTTCATTGTGTCGGTGGGGCCGTCAGATCGGCAGATATCCCCGGAAAGGCATGAATTTCTCCACACCTGTGGATAACTTTGTCCCCGCCCAGGCCGGATATGTGGATAAAGAGGGCCAAATGCCTGCACATGTGGACAACCCTGTTAATTACGCCCTGCAGCAGTAGCTATCAACAGGCTTATCAACATTGTTAATAACTTACACGCGTGTAGTTCACGCTAGGTCCGGAGCTCTGAGCCCCGGCATCGCGGGGATTCGCGCAGGGAAACCCACACGTTATCCCCACCTGTGGATAACGTGTGGGTAGGTGGTTGTTATTAAGTGGGTAACTTTCAGACCAGGTTGCCCTTGCGCAGGGAAACGTGTCCGCGGAAGGGCATAGGGCCGAGACCCTCCGGAATGACTCCAAGCAAATCCGGCAATGCCGCGATGTTGAACTTTCGATGAAGTTTGGAGCACTATCCACAGCGCAGTACACAGTGGGTATAACTGTCCCCACCCGGACGGCACGATCAAAATCTGCGCCAGTGCAACGATTTCGAGCCAATATGCATGGATGTCCACAGAGTTTATCCACGCCTGTGGATAAAGTTGCCCACTTCTGTGGACAAGGGTTGGGGATTACCGGGGCAAAGAATCATCACGGGTGGGCCCGCAGTTCAGGACCATACCCCCGACGACCCGCGGCGATGGCTGTCCATCAGGTGGGTGTCAATGATTCCAATTGCTTCCATCAAGGCATACATGGTGGTGGGCCCGACGAATGCGAAACCCTTCTTCCTGAGTGCCTTGGATAAGGCAATTGACTCAGGGGACGTTGTGGGGATGTCGGCGAAGGTGTGGGGCGCCGGCGTGGAGGCGGGCTGGAAAGACCACACGAAGTCAACCAGGCCTCCTTCGTCGCGCAGGGCGATGGTGGCTTTGGCATTGGTGATGGCGGCGCGGATTTTGAGGCGGTTGCGGACGATCCCGGCGTCGACCATGAGCCGCTCAACGTCGTCTTCGGTGAAGGCGGCAACGCTTTCCGGGTGGAAGTCCAGGAACGCCTTCCTGAAAGCCTCCCGTTTCCGGAGGATGGTGGCCCACGAAAGACCCGCTTGGAACGCCTCGAGGCTAATGAGTTCGTACATGCCCTGCTCGTCGCGGACAGGCATGCCCCATTCGTGATCGTAATAGGCCTGCATGAGGGGATCCGAAGCAGCCCACAGGGGACGGGCAAGGCCGTCCTCACCGATGGTGGTGCCGTTGTCCGGGGTCATTCATGCTCCTCCGCGGCCGGATCTCCAGGGGCTCCGGCCAGTTGTTTGGCTTCTGGGGATATTCTGCCGGGTGCCTCCGACATTCAATGCCTCTGGTGCTGGATGCTCCAACGCTCGGTGCCTCGGAATTACCGCCTCAAGACAATCCGGTGACCCGCATGGTGATGTTGATCCGTCCGTGCGACAGGCCGCTTTCCTCTGGAGCCGTTCCGGGGAGCACCTTGGGTATGCCGTGATACGCGAACCGGGACGGCCCACCGAATACGAAAAGGTCTCCGGAGCGGAGTTCAACATCTGTGTACGGCTTGTTTCGGGTCTTGGTGTTACCGAACCGGAAAACGCACGTCTCACCGATGCTGAGGGACACTACTGGGGCGCTGGAACGTTCATCCTTGTCCTGGTGCATCCCCATGGCCGCGCCGTTGTCGTAGAAGTTCACCAAGGCGGCATCGGGTGTGTAGTCACTAACGGAGAGGGCCAAGGCGCCATCTGATTCGCCTCCGGAAGGAAAGGCTGCGGCGACGGCTTTACGGCCCAGGCGGACCATCCAGTCAGGGAAATCGAGCACAGGCCGACCGTTGACGTCGGTGGCTTCCCGGGTGTACTTGTAGGGCTGCCAATGCCAGCCGAGGCACACGGTGCGCACCGACATCTTGTGCCCACCAGGAAGAGTCGCTGCGCGGAGCGGCACGGGTCCTTGTGTCCACTCGCCAAATCGTTCCACTATCCACCGTTGCTGCTCCAGGCTCAGCCAGCCGGGCACGTGAACCGCGCCTGGAGCAACCAGGCGAGGACCGGCGTCGTGGTTTTCCGGCTGAACCAACTGCAGCGGAAACAGTGCATCTTCGCTCAAGCGGCTGCCTCCAGGGTGAGAAGCGCTCGTTTTGCATCCGCCCCGCCGAGATAGCCGCCGAAGTTGCCGTCCGACTTCACTACGCGGTGGCATGGGACGATGACGGGCAGTGGGTTGGTGGCACAGGCGCTTCCGACGGCGCGGACTGCGTTGGGGCTGCCGGCGGCCAAAGCGACCTCCGCATAGCTTTCGGTGTGGCCATAGGCGATGCGGGGCAAATGCTGCAGCACATTCAGGCGGAAGCCGCGGGACAACCGGAAATCCAGGATGAGATCGAACTCCGTCCGGGTGCCGTTGAAGTACTCGTCGAGTTGGCGCGCAGCATCATCCAAACGCGCAGGCGCCTGGAGGATGCGGGGGCTGACGGTGTTGGCAAGAACTTGCAGGACGTCGCCGTGGTCTTCCACTTCAAAGGCGACGCGGACTATTCCACGGTCTGTGGCGGCCAGGAGGAGTTTCCCCACGGGTGAGTCCACCACCCGGTATGCAACGTCCAAAGTGTGGGTCAGTTGCGCGTCGCTGGCCAGACGGGCGCGAAGGCTGGCGAGGGCAAGTTCAAGTCCAGCATCGAGGGGTTCCAGGAGCGAGGTTACATCGCCGTGGTCCAGGCTTTGTTCGATGGTCAACGGATCTCTCCTTTCGAAGATGAATGTGCCAGAGCTGGAAGGTCAGCCAGAGCACTGCGGAGGGCTTTGACGCCGTCTGATCCGGCTCGTCTGGCAGCCTCGGGGGTTCCTCCAAGAATCGCAGCCACGTCCACGTAGGGAAGCCCCGCAAGGTAGTGGTACGCCACGGCCTGTCTTTGTTTCGGTGGAAGGTGCGCGACGGCGTCCACGAGGTCGGCATGCCCGTCACCGGGGATGCCAAGCCGGGACGGTTGCTCCGGCGGTGAGTCCACCGGGAGGGCACGGCGACCTCCGGCACGCACATGGTCGATGCATTTACGGTGTGCGATGGTGACAAGCCAAGCTTGCACGTTGGCCTCCGGAGGGAGGTCGGGATAGGACTGAAGAGCCGCAAGGAAGGTATCGGACCAGGCGTCGTCGGCATCGTGCACGCCGAGGACTGCACGGCACACTCGAAGCACGGTGACGCCATTTTCCTGGACCACTGCTTCGAAGGGCTTTTTGGTGATCAACTGCCTGGCCTTCATCAGAAAAGTTTGCCCTCTCTCACGGCTGCTGGCTCTTCCAACTCCAAGAGGAAGCGCTTGTTCCGAAGCCCACCGGCGTATCCGGTCAATTGACCCTTGCGTCCCACCACGCGGTGGCACGGGATGATGATGCTGATGGGGTTGCGGCCCACCGCCGACCCAACGGCCTGGGCAAGATGCGGATCGCCCAGTTCAGTGGCCAGCTCGCCGTAACTGACGGTTTCTCCAAAGGGAATATCTTGCAGCCGCAACCAGACCTTCTCCTGGAAGGTGTTTCCACGCGCTTCAAAAGGAACATCGAAAACGGTGCGGTGTCCGCCCAGATACTCATCGAGCTCAATCCTAGTCAGTGCGAATACCGGATCCTCGATCCCTGCGGGGACCCCGAAGTAGTCGGGTGGCGGCAGGTGCCAGTGGCTCTCATAGAAGATGCCCGTCAAAAATTCCCCGCTGGCAGTCAGCGTCAACTGCCCCAACGGGGAATCCATGGTGGTGTGCCGGATGCTCATACCTTGTAGACGTTCACGGGCACGGAATTGTGAGGTGCGGGTTTCCTAGGAGCGCCAACGGGTGGTCATCAGGAAGCCGACAATCGCGATGCCGAAGCCCGCAACAATGTTCCATGATGCCCAGTCGCGGACGGGGAACTGGCCTTCTGTGATGTAGAACGTGATGATCCAGATCAGGCCGAGGATCATCAGGCCGAACATGACGGCTTTGTACCAAACCGGGTTGGGCTTGTACTGCTGCGCGGCGGAAGTCTGCTGGGCCTGACGGGCAGGCCGCTTGCGGGGCTTGGACTCGGGCACGGATCCTCCTTGGCTGTAGGTTCATACCGGTTCCGGCCAGCCTTGATATCCTGCAGGAAGGAAATTTCCAGCGGTTAACGGCCACGCGGCGTTCCGGGTTGGTTCTAGCTGTCAAGTCTAGCCGCAACTCGGGGTCCGCCCGCCCGCGCCCGTGCCCGAATCGAGGAGACCCCGTGGCGCACCAGCAGACGACGGCGGCTTCTGCCGTGCCGTCGGGCCGGCGAGGGCAGGAGCAGGAACCGCGCAGGCAACTCCGCGCGTCCGATGTCATCCGCAAGATCAGCCAGATCCTGGGTGAACTCCTCATTACGGCAGGTATTGTGCTGTTGCTCTTCGTGGGCTGGGAACTGTGGTGGACCAACGTTGAAGCCAACGCCAAGCAGAATGAGGCAGTCCAGAGCTTCGCGCAGGACCTCACCGGACCCGTAACTCCGGCAGCACCGGCCAATCAGGCAGACTTTGGACCTCCGGTGGTGGGAACGGCTCCTGCAAACGGGGAAACGATCGGGATTATGTACATCCCCCGCTTCGGCGCGGACTACACGAGGCCCATCATCGAGGGCACCGGTGCGGACGTCCTGGATACGTTGGGACTTGGCCGCTATGGGAGTACCAGCATGCCCGGAGCCATCGGCAACTTCGCGGTTGCGGGCCACAGGCAAACGCACGGAGCAGTCCTGGACAGCATCCATACGCTGGTTCCCGGGGACAAGATCTACGTTCAGACAGCGGACGGCTTTTACACCTATGTCTTCCGCAACAACCAGATCGTGCTTCCCAACCGCACTGACGTCCTCATGCCAGTACCAACGCAACCGGGCATCGTGCCGAAGGAACGCATTCTGACCATGACCAGTTGCAACCCGCGGTTTGGGTCGCAGGAACGGATCATTGCCTACTCCGTGATGGAGGGTTGGCAACCGGCCTCTGCAGGACCGCCGTCGGAAATCGCCACCCAAGTAGCCAAGGTACAAGGAAAGGGGTAACGGATGTACTCGTGGATTTTCCGCAACTTGCCCGGACCCGTGTGGGTGAGGATCCTGACGTGCTTGGTACTGGTGGCGGTAGCACTGATACTGATGGTCCAGTTCCTCTTCCCCTGGTTCTCCCAATTCACCACTTTGACTGACTCGACGATTGGTTTAGTGCAGCAACCATGAGCACAACAAGAATTCTTGTAGTAGATAACTACGACAGCTTCGTTTACACCCTGGTGGGATACCTCCAGGAACTCGGCGCCGAGACAACCGTGGTCCGCAACGACGATGTGACTCTTGCCGAGGCCACGGAGCTCGCAGCAGCCCGCGATGGCGTCCTCGTTTCGCCCGGTCCTGGAACCCCTGCCGAAGCCGGCGTGTGCATCGAGCTCATCAAGTGGTGCGGCGAGAACAGCAAACCCATGTTCGGCGTCTGCCTGGGGCACCAAGCCCTCGCTGAGGCGTACGGTGGCGTGGTAACCCACGCGCCCGAACTCATGCACGGCAAGACGTCCCCTGTCCGGCACGAAGGTAAGAGCGTCTTCGCAGGCCTCCCCTCGCCTGTGACGGCCACGCGCTACCACTCACTCGCAGCGGTGCGCGATTCCATTCCGGACGTCCTGGAGATCACCGCAGAGACCACCAACGGCGTGGTGATGGGATTGCAGCACAAGACCGCACCACTGTGCGGTGTGCAGTTCCACCCGGAATCGGTCCTCACAGAGGGTGGCTACCAGATGCTCGGCAACTGGTTGGAGTCCCTGGGGATGGCCGGAGCGGCTGAACGCGCATCCAAGCTGAGCCCGCTCATCAAGCAGTAGGCCAACGGAAGCCCGTCCTGCTGCGGGCCGGTGAGCGGTAGCAGGCCGCTACTTCTTGGTGGCCGTTGGCTTAGGGGTCGGCTTGTCTGTGGGCGTCGGGGTTGGCGTGGGGCTCGGAGCAGGAGCCTTCGCAACGGTGATGGTGACCGACTTTCCCTGATCCACTTCGGTGTTGAACGTCTCGCTCTGCGCCGTCACGGTGCCCGGCGCGACTTCCGAGTTTTCCTGCTCCACAACCACCATGGGCAGGCCGTTGGTCTTGAGTGAAGCTTCCGCTTCGGCCAGGGGCAGCCCAATCAGCTGCGGCATGAGGACCTTGCCAGAGGAAACCTGAAGTTCCACCTTGGTGCTGATGGCGATTGCGCCGCCCGGGGCCGGGCCAGTGTTGATGACCAGGCCGATCGGAACCGTAGCGCTGTGGGTTCGGACGGTCACGATGTCACCAGTGATGCCCAGCCTGCGCAAGGCGTCCCTCGCATCCGACTCCGTGCGGCCCACGATGTCGGCGGGGATGGTCACCGAGTTGGGTCCGCTGGATATTTTCAGGACAACCTCGGCGTCCTGGTCCAGCATGGACCCCGCGGTGGGAGACGTGCCGATGGTCATGTCCTTGGCCACCGAGTCGCTGGCCTCGCGCACGGATTTAGGTACCAACTTGGCTGAATACAGTTCCTGGATGGCCTGGGATTCAGACATGTTGGCCACCACGGGCACGGCGATCTTTGCAGGGGGCGGTGGCTGCAGGTTCATGAGGCTGTAAAGCCAGAATCCGCCACCGGCCAGCACTATCAGCGTGAAGATCACCAAGGTTGCTATCCACGTACGACGGCGTTTGTTCTGGCCCGCGGTCCGCTCGCGTTCCGGTGGGAGGCCCAAGGGAAGGGGTTCTTCCTGGGGCTGGTCAGCGGGTTCGTCCCTGGCCTGATCGGCGGCCAGGAATCCCACGGCGGTGGAGCTCAGGATCTGGGTGGCCGGGTCGTCCTGGTCCACGAGGTCGTTCGGATCGGTCGGTGCCTCGCTGGGTGGCATTGCGGGGACAGGAATCCCGTTGCTTGCCGCGCGCAGAGCGCGGCGGAAGGACGCAGCGTCCTGGAAACGGTCTGTCCGGCTCTTCTGCAGGGCTTTGGCAAGGACTGAATCGAGGGCCTCGGAAACATCGGGGTTGTGGGAGCTGGGCATGTCCGGGATTTCGCGGACGTGCTGGTAGGCCACCGAGACCGGGCTGTCCCCCACAAAAGGTGGACGGCTGGTCAGCAATTCGTACAGGAGGCAGCCGGCTGAGTAGAGGTCGCTGCGTGCGTCCACGGTTTCACCGCGGGCCTGCTCCGGTGAAAGGTACTGTGCCGTGCCGACGACGGCCTGTGTTTGGGTCATGGTGGCAGCGGAATCGGCCATGGCACGTGCGATGCCAAAGTCCATGACTTTGACGTCCCCGGTGTCGGCGCAAACCATGACGTTGGCCGGCTTGATATCGCGGTGGACAATACCTGCCCGGTGGCTGTACTCCAGTGCGGCAAGGACACCCAGGGTGAAGCCGATGGAATTCTCCACACCCAGCTCATTCGCCTTGATCATGTCCCGCAGGGTACGGCCGGCGACGTATTCCATGACGATGTACGGCACGCGGACATCCTCGCCGGGACCCCCGGGTACGGAGTATTCGCCGGTATCGAAGATCGCCACGATGGACGGATGGTTCAACGCCGCAACGGCTTGGGCCTCACGTTTGAACCGGGCCTGGAACTGGGGATCGCGGGCAAGGTCCGCACGCAGGACCTTGACAGCGATGGTCCGCCCCAGCAAAGTATCCGTTCCGCGGTATACGTCCGCCATGCCGCCACGACCGATCAGCTCACCGAGTTCGTAGCGGGCATTGAGGATGCGCTGTGAAGACACAGGTGTGCTCTCCTCTCGATGCGCGGGACCGTGGCGTGGCGTAGACATGGCGGATCAGTTAGTTGCTCGGGCTGCCGCTGGGGCTGGCGCTCGGGGAACCGGAATTGGTGGGGGCAGCGGCCCTGGACAGGAAGTAGGTGACAGTGGAGCCTGCGGCAACCTCGGCTCCAGCGGCCGGCGAGGACCTCACGAACGTGCCAGGCTGCTGGCCCACGGCACCGTTCACTGGATCTCCAGCTACCCAACGCAACCCGGCGCCCTCAATGGCCGCCCGGACCGATGACTCGCTGGCTCCGACGCTGATGGTGGGGACGGCAACGGCTTCAGGACCCTTGGAGTACTGAACCGTGATGGTTTGTCCCGGATCAACAGGTCCGGTGGGGTTGAGATCCACCACGGTCCCTGGAACGGCCGGGTTGAAGACCTCCACACCGTTGACGCCAAGGCCCAGGTCGCGGAGTTGCGCACTGACGGTCTGGAACGGCTGGCCAAGGTACTGCTCAGGGATGACGTTGATCTTCTCCGGCGTGGTCTGCGTGGGCGTCGGAGATGGTGACTCCGAGGTCGGCGTAGGCGTCGGCGTGGCGGACGTCGACGTCGGGCTGGCGCTCCGGCTGGTGCTGGCAGTGGTGGACTGGCTCGGGCTGGGGCTCGGCGAGAAGAATCCGGACTGGGTGATCAGGAAACCAACCAGCGCGAACAGCACCAGCAGGATCAAGGCAACCATCGGCCAGGTCCAGGGGCTGCGCTTCTTGCGTTCCGGCTCGCGATCGTCGAAGTTCTCGTCGTCGCTGTAGGCAACTTCCTCTTCGTCGTTCAGTTGGCGCTCTGCCTCCAGGGCATTCGCGCGTGACAGAGGGTTGTCGGATGCGGCTGCAGCTGCCCCAACAGCAGCCCCGGCAGCCCCGGCACCCAGCACCGGAAGTGCGGAGGTCGCCGTCGACGACTGCTCCTTACCGTAAGGCGAGGTGACGACGCCGGTGGGTGCCGTTGCGGTGTCCACCGGCGCTGTGATGGGTCCGGTAGTGGATTCGAAAAGCAACATGCCGGGTACGGCGGCGTGGGCCGTAGCGATGTCTCCGTTGCGGATGGCGTCGGCGGCTTCGGCCAGCTTGATGGCGTTGGCGGGACGGTTCTTGGGATCCTTGGCCAGCATGGACATCAAGAGGGCACGGACAGGCGTGGGAAGGGTTTCCGGGAGGGGCGGCGGTGCGTCGTTCACCTGCGCCAGGGCAATGGCAATCTGCGATTCGCCGGAGAACGGACGGTGGCCGGTGAGGCACTCGTAGCCGATGACACCCAGTGAGTAGATGTCCGAGGAACCCGTGGCGGTCTGGCCGGTGGCCTGCTCAGGAGCCAAGTACTGGGCAGTGCCCATGACCTGGCCGGTCTGTGTCAGCGGAACCTGGTCCGCGAGGCGGGCGATGCCGAAGTCGGTGACCTTGACGCGGTTGTCCGGCGTGATCAGCAGGTTGCCCGGCTTGATGTCGCGGTGGACCAGGCCCTGTGCGTGCGCAACGGCAAGGGCGCGGGCAGTCTGCGCGATGATGGAGAGCGTCATATCCGGGGACAGCACTTGCTCTCGCTCAAGGATTCCGCTCAAAGGGTGTCCCGGGACGAGCTCCATGACCAAATAGGCCGAGCCGGCTTCTTCGCCGTAGTCGAAGACGTTGGCAATGCCCACGTGGTTGAGCAGGGCGGTGTGACGCGCCTCGGCACGGAACCTCTGGAGGAAGCCGGGGTCCCCCGTGTATTCCTCCTTGAGCACCTTGATGGCAACGATCCGGCCGAGGATCTGGTCCTTGGCCTTCCAGACCTCGCCCATGCCGCCAATCGCAATGCGACTGGTCAGCTGGAACCTGCCGCCGAGTGTGATTCCCGAAGTAGGCCTCACTTATTCAACACCGCCTCAAAAATCTTCTTTGCGTTCGGACTGGTTAGCTGGGCACCGCTGAGCACATCCACACCTTCCATGACGATGGTGACGGCTACTTGCGGGTCGTTTGCCGGGGCGAACCCGGTAAACCATGAGTTGTTCAAACCTGAATCGCCGAGTTCCGCGGTACCGGTCTTGCCGGCCACCTTGACGCCGGAAACGGCTGCTCCCTTGGCAATGCCGTTGTCCACGGCGCTGGTCATCCACTCGGTGATTTGCGCTGCGATGGGCTGGGTGGTGCTGGTGCGGAGGGCCTCGGGCCTGAGTTCGCTGATGACGCGGAGGTCAGGAGCGCGGACGGTCTCCACCAAATTCGGCTTCATCTGCACACCGCCGTTGGCAATGGCCGCCGTCATCATGTTGATCTGGAGCGGAGTGGCCTTGACGTCCCGCTGACCTACGGAAGACTGGGCCAACTGGGCCTGGTCCAGGTCCTCGGGGAAGATGCTTTTTGCCTGCTGGAGCTTGAGCTGATCGCCGAAGGTCTCGCCGAAGCCGAACTTCTGTGCCTGATCGCGGATGGCATCCTGTCCCAGGTCCAGGGCAATGCTGGCGAACGGAGTGTTGCACGACTGCTCCAGGGCAAAGACGAAGGTTGCCGTTTCACGGACGTTGCAATTGCCGCCGGCGTAGTTTGGCAGGCTGGCACTGGATCCGGGCAACGGCAAGCTGCTGGGATTCGGCAACTCGCTGTCCTTGTTGTACTTGCCTGAATTCAGCGCGGCAGCGGTGTCGATGAGCTTGAAGACCGAGCCAGGTGACAGCAGGTTCCCTGTTGGACCGCTGACGTTCTGGTTCAGGTTAATTCCCGGAACCTGGTTCAGTTCGTTGTAGTTGGCATCTGCGGCGGCACGGTCATGGGTGGCGATCAGATTGGGATCGTAGGAGGGCTTGGAGACCATAGCCAGAATAGCCCCGGTCCTGGGATTGGTAACCACGATGGATCCACGCTGGCCGTCGGGGATGAGGTCGAACGCCAACTTCTGGATTTCAGGATCCAGCGTCAGCTCCACCGAAGCACCCTTGGGCTCATTGCCCAGGAACATCTGGCTCATTCGATCCAGGAAGAGTTGGTCGGAGTTGCCCGCAAGGGTCTCTCCCATGGACTGTTCCAAACCTGTGGACCCAAAGAACTTGGAGAAGTAGCCGGTGACGCCGGCGTACAGCTCGGGTTGGTTGTACTTGCGCTGGAAGGCGCAGGACTCGGTTCCGGGGACAGACTCCGCGACTGGTTTGCCGCCCACGATGATTGAGCCGCGCTCGTTGCAGAACGACGCCAGGACGGCCCGCTGGTTCCAGGGGTTGTCGTTGAGGTCGTCAGCGCCAATGACCTGGACATAGCTGATAGCGCCGAAGATCAACGCAAACATGGCCACTGCGGCCATCCAGGAGCTACGAATAGCCTGGTTCATTGTTGCTTCACCGCCTCTGTTGGTGCGCTTGGTGTCTGTCCTGTGGCCGGTTTACGCGTGCCCGGCGTGCTGCTGCTGGCCGGAGGTTTACCGACCATGGGGGTTGTGTCCACGGGTCCGCGGGCCGTGTTGGAGATCATGAGCAGCAGGCCGACGATTATCCAGTTGGCCAGGAGCGACGAGCCACCGGCCGCCAGGAACGGTGTAGTCAGGCCCGTCAGCGGAATGAGCCGCGTGACGCCGCCGATGACCACGAAGCACTGCAGGGCAATGGCAAAGGACAAACCGCACGCCAGCAGCTTGCCGAATGCGTCACGGGTTCCCAAGGCAGCGCGGAAGCCGCGGGTAAACAGAAGCAGGTAGAGCATCACCACGGCGAAGAGGCCGATCAGGCCGAGTTCCTCGCCAATGAGGGCCACGATCATGTCGCTGTTGGCAAAGGGCACCAGATCCGGCCGGCCTTGGCCCAAGCCGGTTCCTACCAGCCCGCCGTCGGCCATTCCGAACAAGCCCTCGACGATCTGTCCACTGCCACCGGGTGACCTGCCGAAGACCTCCGGTGTGAACGCGTTGATCCAGCTGTCGATTCGGAAGGCTACGTGGGAGAAGATCTGCGAGGCGATGAAGCCGCCACCAAGAATCAGCAGCAAGCCAATGACAACCCAGGAGATACGGCTGGTGGCCACGTAGATCATCACGATGAACAGGCCGAAGAAGAGGATGGATGAGCCGAGGTCGCGCTGGAAGACCAGGACGCCGATGCTCACCAACCAGGCGGTGATCATGGGCCCGAGGTCCTTGAACCGCGGGAACTGCATGGGGCCGATCTTCCGACCGGCCAGGAGGATGAGATCCCGGTTGGAGGAAAGGTACCCGGCGAAGAATATTGCCAGCGTGATTTTGGCGATTTCACCGGGTTGGAACGTCATGGGTCCCACTCGGATCCACACGCGGGCTCCAAGGATTTCGCCGGCCGAAATGCCCGGAATCAAGGGCAGGAGCAGCAGGAACGCACTGACGGCCAGGGAAATGTAGGTGAAACGGCGAAGGATCCGGTGGTCCTTGAGGAACCAGATCACGGCGATGGAAACTGCCATGGCGATCAGCGTCCACCGGAGCTGGTTGTTGCCGGTGTCGTCGCCGGGGCCGTCCATTCTGTGGATCAGCGCCAAACCCAAGCCGTTCAAGGCTACGACGATGGGAAGTATTACCGGATCGGCATATTTCGCCCGGAGCCTGAGGACCACATGGAAGGCAAAGGCGGCAACTGCGAGCAGGCTCGACTGGAACCAGAAGTCCCGGTCCAACCCGACATCGGAGTTGATGCTCACCAAGGCACTCGCGCCGACACCGACGGCAAGGGCCAGCACGATGAGGACAAGCTCAACGTTGCGGCGCGGTTTAGGTGCAGTTTCAGTCTGTATCACTTGGCCGCCCCACAGGGAGTCGGTACGGGCGAAGGCGAGGCAACGGCCGCAGTACTAGGCACGGGCACGGTGGTGGTGGGAGATGGCGTCGGCGTCGATGTGGCCGAAGTCGTGGGGCAGTTGGCCGAAGCGCTGCCCGTGTTCTTCAGGTTCTCCACAATGCTCTGGGCGTCGTCGAGGTCACCCGCCGGAACTGTCTGGCGTACGCTCTGCTGGCCGTATTCCGGCAATGAATCCACCCTGATGTCGGTTACGGCTTCAAGCCGGGAAAGCTGAATGGGACCGAGGCGCTGCGAAATTCCGTTGAAGATGGCAACGCGCTGATCGTATTCGCCCACGTAGTAACGGGTTTGGGTCCAGGCGTAGCCAAGCCACAGGCCAACCACGACACCCACCACAACAACAGCTGCGACGGCCGGCATCAGCCAGCGGATGCGGCGCCGCGTGGGCTCCTCGACGTCCAGCCGGTCCTGCTCGGCCTTGTGCGTGAGGACCGTGGCAGCCCTGCGGGCGACTGTCCTGCCGGCAACAGTCGGTATGGATCCTGTCTCTGCAGCTGTGGCCGCTGCGCCTACCAGTTCATGGGGACGGCTGGCCAATTCTTCGCGCAAAACCTCTGCGGAGAGGTGCTCACCGAGGTGCGGGTCGGTGGTGGTGGGTGGTTCTTTGGAATCGTCCGGGGATTTGGACGCCTCAACGGATTCGTCCGCGTCGCTGGTCGGGTCACCCGCGCTGAACGATGATCCAGCGTCAGCCGCCAGGGCGGCTTTTGCCTTGGACCCGGACTTCGGATCCTCAGCCGGCTTGGTCGCGGAAGGACCTTCGGGAGACTTGGATGCCGTGACTGCTTGAGGTTCGTCCAACTCGGCAAGCGCTGCGGCCGGAACGACGTCGACGGCGGCCGTGTTGACGTCGTCGTCGGTCTCTTCGGCAATCTCCAGCATCACCACGGTGACGTTGTCCGGGGCGCCGGCTTCCAGCGTCAGATCCACCAGTATTTCCGCACATTCGCGCAGGTCCTTGGTCTCGCGCACCATGCGTTCAACGACATGTCCCGCAACGTAGTTGAGGCCGTCGGAGCAGAGCAGCCAGCGTTCGCCGGGTTCGACGTCCAGGATGTCCAGATCCAGCTCTGGACTGGCATCAACGTCTCCGAGGACTCGCATCAGGACGTTTTTGTGCGGATGCGTCTCGGCTTCCTCCGGACGGAGGCGTCCCTCATCTATCAGGCGCTGCACAAAGGTGTGGTCCACGCTGACTTGTTCAAACTTCTTGTTGCGCAGGCGGTAGGCGCGCGAGTCGCCGATGTGCGCGAAGTGGAGCTTGCGGTCTTCAAGCAGGAGGGCGGTCACCGTGGTACCCATGCCGGAGAGCTTTGGGTTCTGGTGAACAAGCTCGGAAAGAAGGGAGTTGGCGGTCTGGATTTCGTCCGCAAGGACTGTCTCTGCGCCATCCGGATAGTCGTCATGGTCCAGGTGGATCATGTCCAGCACCGTTGATGCAGAGGCGACATCGCCGCCGGCGTGACCACCCATGCCGTCGGCCACGACTGCAAGATGGCGGCCCACGTATGCGGAGTCGTCATTCTTGGAGCGGATCCGTCCGACGTCGGAGCGGGCCGCGTAGCGCATGATGAGTGGGCGCTCCGCGGGCTTCTCCTTGCCTTCGGGGGTCTCGGGGGAGGCCATGGACTACGGCCTCAATTCAATGACCGTCTTGCCGATTCTCACGGGGACGCCAAGCTCAACCGGCAATGCGCGGGTGAGCTGTTGATCGGCCAAGTAGGTGCCGTTGGTGGAGCCGAGGTCCTCGATGAACCACCGGCTGCCTTGCGGGAACAGTCGGGCGTGCCGGCCGGAAGCGTAATCGTCCTCCAGGACAAGGGTGGCTTCCTGGGCACGGCCAAGCAGGATGGGGCTGGCAGCGAGGGGGACCGTGGTGCCCTTGAGGGGGCCCTCTGTGACCACCAGCGTGCGCGCATGCTGGATGGCTGGCGGCGGTGACGCGGCCAGTTCCGGATGCTTGCGAACTTCGCGGGCCGTGGGAGCTCCGGTGACGGCCTTGCGGCCGATCTGGAGATCACGGCGCATGGTGGTCACGATGCTGAAGATCAGGACCCACAGCAACAGGAGGAAACCGAAGCGAAGCGCTGTGATGGTCAGTTCGCTGATGTCGTTCACGCGTTGCCACCCTGGTTTTGGGGGAGGAGGCGGAAAATGATCTTGGTACGTCCCATCGTGATGGTCGAGCCGTCTGTGAGCTCTACGCTGCCGTTCACTTTATGGCCGTTGACGTAGCTTCCGTTGGTGGAGCCAAGGTCAACGGCCCAGGTGCTGCCATTCTCCGTGCGTACTTCAAGGTGCTTCCGGGAGACGCCTGTGTCATCCACAAGGATGTCGGCTTCCGAGGAGCGGCCCAGCACTACGGAGCGGGCGTTGAGGGAATATCGTTGGCCGCCGATGTCCAGAACGGGCTGGAGGCGGGTGGGCTGCCGTGCCGGGGCTGCCGGGACGTGGGCCCGCGGGGCTTGGGGAGCGGGGCCAGCGTCATCGGAAGATTTCTCGGTCCGGGACGTGATCTCAAAATGTCCTGCCCGCTCTTCGTCATTCCGACGGAACGAGATCCGGACAGCGCCCTGAAGGGTGTAGCCCTGGCTGCGGACATGCTGGATGACGACGTCGCACAACTCCTCGGCGAGGGGTGTTCCCCATTCCTGGGCCCTGGCGAAATCCTCGTCACTGAGCAGGACATCGAAAACATTGGGAGCGAGCGTACGGCCGGCAGCGATGGTGATGGACTTGTTGTCCAACTCGCGCCTCAGCTTGCTCGCAATCTCCACCGGCTCAACACGTGCACGCGACCCCGTGGAGAAGACGTTGCGAACGGCCTTTTCAATGCCGCGCTCGACTTTGTCCAGCAAACCCATGTCCTTCTCCTTTCCTTGCCGCGGCACCCGATGCGCCTGGTCCGATAGTCCATCGTTTGGTCCGTCTGCGCACACGGCGAAGTACGCGCCTGACGGCCCTTCCACTTCCCGATACTACTGGGACTGACTGGGAATGGCCTTAATCCACAACGCCTTGCGACCCGGAAAAGTTCGCGCCCGGCGCTTGCTGGCGCGGGAGTGGGGGCATGAAAATTTCGTGGGAATCAACCCTTGTAGGCGGCCTTTCCGGCGGCTCTTCTGCCTCCCGGTGGGGCCCTCCTGGCCTCGATTGGTGTTTTGCCGGGAATGTCCGTTATGCTTGATCTCGCTGCTTTTGAAGGAAACGAAGCTGGGAAACCGGCAAAAGTCCAGAAAAAGAAGTTGCGCGCGAGTGGCGGAACGGCAGACGCGCTGGCTTCAGGTGCCAGTATCCGAAAGGGTGTGGGGGTTCAAATCCCCCCTCGCGCACGCAATTGAAAGAGCCCCAGTCTTAGGACTGGGGCTCTTTTGTTTTATACGGGATCCCAACTGGGTGACAGATAACGCTCCATTGGCGCTTCGTAGGAGCGAGGTGCTGTTACCTGGTTGGGTGAGGCGCGAGTGACCGTCAGCCGCGCGCAGAACCTGTGAACCGGCGTCGTGAGTTGCCCAGATGCAGGCGCATCGCTGCCGCGGCAGCCACTTGGTCGCCCTCCGCAATTGCTGCGTATATAGAGGAGTGTTCGTGGACCACCTGCGCAAAGCGTTCCGGGGATTCTTGATCTTCGCTGGCGACCAGGCGCGGGCGGGGCATGGTGATCATGGTTTGGCCAAGGGCTGAGATGCAGTCCGTATAGAAGGGATTGCCGGACGCCGCAGCAACGGCCCGGTGGAACTCGAAGTCCGCTTTCATGGAGTGGGCGGGGTGGCCTGAACTCGCGGTGAACTGCTCCAGGGCGCCGTGGACGGCCTTGAGCTGGTGTTCGGTGTGGTTGCGCGCGGCCAAAGCCGCGGCTTCGGTCTCGACGCCGATCCTGAAATCGAGCATCTGCAGCCGGTCTTCCATGCTGGAAACGGGCCGTGATCCAGGCGCCGCAGCGGGTCCTTCCGCCGGCGGAGTCAGCGCGAAGCTGCCCCGCCCACGTTCGGTTTCCACGAGACCCTCGGCCTGCAAGCGGGTCAGCGCCGAGCGGACCACGGTCCGGCTCACCCCGAACTCGCTGATGAGGGTGTTTTCGCTGGGGAGCTTCTCACCTGGCTGGATGGCGCCGTCGACGATGCGGTTGCGAAGGTCGGCGGCGAGATCCGCGGTCAGGTTTCGGCTCATGGGTTCAAGATTACGCGCCGAACTCCACTGACTCCGTGGTCCAGGCGCGGGCCTGCCCGCTGAGGGTGACGCCCAGTCCGGGGCGGTCCGGGACGATCATGCGGCCGTTCTTGGTCTCCAGGCGTTCCTCGAACAGGGGGTCCAGCCAGTCGAAGTGCTCCACCCAGGGCTCACGCGGGTAAGCGGCAGCCAAGTGGAGGTGGATTTCCATGGCGAAGTGCGGTGCCAGGCCGAGTCCGCGTTCATCCGCCAGGGCCGCGAGCCGCAGGAACTGGGTGATACCGCCAACGCGCGGAGCATCCGGCTGGATGATGTCGCAGCTGTTGGCGTTGATGAGGCCCTTGTGTTCCGCGACGGACGCGAGCATCTCACCGGTGGCGATGGGCGTATCCAGGACCTGGGCCAGGTGCGCGTGGCCTTCGAAGTCGTAGGCGTCCAAAGGTTCTTCGATCCAGACGAGGTTGAATTCCTCGAGCTGGCGGCCCATTCGCAGCGCTGTGGCGCGGTCCCATTGCTGGTTTGCGTCCACCATGAGCGGGACGTCCCAGCCGATGTGCTCGCGGACTCCGGCCACCCGGCGCAGGTCCTCCTTGGAGTCGGGCAGGCCAACCTTGATCTTGATGCCGCCGATGCCGTCGTTGATGGACTGAGTGGCGCGTTCCTTGACCTCTTCCAGGGTGGCGTTGAGGAAGCCGCCTGAGGTGTTGTAGGTCTGCACGGAGTCGCGGTAGGAACCCAACAGCTTGGCAAGGGGGAGCCCGGCACGCTTGGCCTTGAGGTCGTAGAGCGCGATGTCGATGGCCGCCAGGGCCTGGGTTGCCACGCCGGACCGGCCCACGGAGGCACCGGCCCAGAGGAGCTTGGTATAGATCTTGCCGATGTCATTGGGATCCTCGCCGATGATGCCCTCTGCGACTTCCTTGGCATAGGCGTACTGCGCGGGCCCGCCAGCGCGCTTGGAGTAGCTGAAGCCGATGCCGCTGTGGCCCTGTTCCGTGGTGATCTCGGCGAACAGGAACACCACTTCGGTCATGGGCTTCTGCCTGCCGGTGAAGACTTTCGCATCGCTGATGGGTACGGTGAGGGGCAAACGTGCCGTGGACAGCTTGACGTGGCGGATCAGATCTACGGTGCTCATGGTTCTCCTCGTGGGTGCGGCATCCTTGCCTGCCACTTAGGATACAAGTTATGCACTTGTACTACAAGAGTGTGGGGGTTGTGGTGGCGACTGCCGAGGCTTCGCAGACCCATCTGTTCCCCGGGGCCGTTCTCGTTATGGCCGGGAGGGGCCCTTCGATTTGAGGAAAGTGGTCCGGGGCTTTCGTCCGTGCCAGCGGACGCGGCTGCCCCACAACTAAGGAAGTGGGACACGAGGCGATCAGTGAACGGCTGCTTTAGGCAAAGCCTCCGGCTGTTTTGCCCTAAATCTGTTGTGGACGAAGGCCAGCATGATCGCGGCGAAGCCGAGAAGGCATGAGCCGACGAGCGCGGGGGACTGGACGGAGGTGCCCACCAGTGCTGCTCCGCCGGCGGATCCGGCGGCGATTCCTGCGTTGAACGCGACTACTGCGGCTCCGGAGGCCATGGTCTGGTTTCCGCGCGAGCGGTCGAGGATTTCTGACTGCATGAGTGTGGGTAGCAAACCGAAGCACGTTCCTGCCATGGCTGCAGTTGTGAACACCAGGACGGGTCCTGCGAGCAGGGCGGCACCAGCGAGGATGACAGCTTCGGCAACCATGACGATAAACGCTCGTTGCAGTCGTCTTTTCCCGGCCAGGCGCCCGGAGAGTGCTGTCGCGATGATGACGGCTCCTCCGTAAACCGCAAGGACAAGGGACGGTTGGGTTCCCGCGTGGGTGGCCATGGGTGCGAGGAACGTGTAGTACGAGAAGTGTCCAGCCAGTGCCACGGCAAGGATGAGAGCTATGGGCACAAAACTGCCCTTGGATCCTGCCTTCGTGGCGAGCTCTGCCTGTGGAGGACTTGGTTGTGGTCGGGGCGCGCAGATCATGGCTGCGAAGACGCCGCAGGACGCCAAGGCAAGGGGGATCCGCCAGTCGATGGAGCTTAGCGCCTCAGCAGCCGGTACGCCGAGGGCGAGGGCACAGCCGTTACCCAGGAGTACCCTGGCGGTTGCTTTGCCGGTGTTGGTTGGTGAGGCCGCGGCTGCCAGGGCCAGGACCAAGGGGAAGAACGCGCCGTGGGCGGCTCCTTGGATTGTTCGGAGGACCAGATAAGTGGACATGTCAGGGGCAGCGCTGGTGGCGAGGCCTAGGACTGCGAAGATGCCGGCGGTGAGGATTGCTGTCTTGCGGAGATTGAATCGTTGGGCCAGGGCTGAAAGCGGAAGCGCAAACAGTGCGGTGCTGAAGGCGTAGAGACTCGAACCGGCGGCGGCTGTTCCAATGTCTGAACCAAAGGCCCTGGCGATGTGTTCCAGCGCACCGGTGGGGGCCATCTCGACTGTGACGGCAAAAAAGAGTGCGAAGGGCAGGGCCCAGGCGGTGAGCTGCCCTGCCCTTCGCGTTTCAGATGGCACGTTCACTTTCGGGTAGCTCGGGAACTCTGGGCGGGAGGTTGCTGGTGACCGTCTGAGGGTAGGTCCTGACGCTTAGCAGGATAGTTTCCGTCTCGGCCCGCAGCGTTCCCTGCTCTTGAGCTGGCGCAAGCAGCACGGACCCCGCTGACAGCTTCCTGCCTTCGATATCCGCCTGACCGGAGAGAATGATGAACGCTTCGTGCACGCCTTGCTCGCCCAGGGCCAGGCTTTGCTGAGGGGCCAGCCTCCAGTGCTCGATGGCTTCCGTTTCGCTGTGAAGCATTCCGCGGCGGATCAAGCAGCTCCAGTAATCTGCCGGGTCCGGTGTGGTGATGATCATGAGCCGGGGGTCCTGAGCTCTACGGCAAACAATTCCACGTTGGAGGTTGCTGTCAGCACGGCAGGCGATCCGTTGGGCACCAGGAACGATGCTGGTGCATCGATGGTGGCGGTCGTGTCAGCGAATGAAAGTGTGGCACTGCCGGTGTTCAGGAAGCCAGCGATTTCGGCGCCGGGCTTTCCGAGCTTCATGTTTTGTTCTGGAGTGAGGGTGTGCCGTTCGATGGCGGCCAATGGCCCGTCAAAGGTCCCTTGTGTGTCGACGCTGGGGGTTGCATGGAGGTCATGGATCCGGGCAGGCATGGGCGGCCTTTCTGTGCGGTGGCTGCCTTCGAGGCAGCTCTGGGTGTGTGGTGTGAGGGTTTCAATGACCCACCAGTTCAGCGTCGTCGAGCCGGTGTTTCGCAGGCCGTGGGTGTTCCCCGGTGTCGTCAAGGCGAGGGTCCCGGGGCTGACCTTATGCGCTGTGCCATTAAGGAAAAACTCACCCGTTCCCTCCAGAATCAAATAGATTTCCTCGGTACGCGTGTGGCGGTGTTCACCGCTGACCCCACCCGGCGGGAGAGTAGCCCATTCCACGGCTTCTGTCGCTGATTCGAGCTCGCGTCGGGTATAGAAGGCCTTCCATCCGGTGGTGCCTGCGGCGCCGTGGACGCCAAGGACCGTGGCGTGGCCGTTGGGGGTGCGGGGCCGTGGAGGCGCTTTGGTGGGGGTGTTCATGCCGCCGACCTTTCCAGGTCCCTGTTATCGGCGCCGGTGAGGATGTTTAGTGCTGCTTCGATGTCGAGGGGTGTGAGGTCGTTGACGAAGATAGCCGCGCCGATCCCGGTGGGCAGAGGCAGGCGCTGGAGTCCATTGCGGTGGCGGGTTGTATCGATGAGTGCCTGGACCAGGACATCGACACTCATGGAGGGGTGGGTGACAGGCAAACCAAGTGTGCGCATGACCCTGAATATCCGGCTGGCTTCGTCCGGGGTTACCAGACCCCGGTGGACGCTGATGGCGGTGGTGAGGGCCATGTCCAGGCAGACGGCTTCACCGTGAAGCAGTTCAGGTAAGGCGGTCATTTCCACGGTGGGGGAGAAAGTGTGGCCGTAGTCGACCAAACGTTCCAGGGTCTGTTCCCAGAGGTTGGGTTCCAGCTCTTCCAGCATCCCGCTGATGGCTTTGTCGATGATTTGTTGTTGGGCCTCGGTGTGCTGTTGGAACCGGCCGGCCAGTGCAGCCGCGCCGTGCTCTTCGAGCAGGGCGAACAGTTCTTCGTCCTTAACCAGAGCGATTTTGAGAATCTCCGCGAGTCCGTTGGAGACGTGGCGCTGCTCGAGGGAGCTGAGGAAGGAGGTGTCGAGGAGGTTGCGGGACGCGGCGAAGTAGGTGCCGATTTTGTTTTTGCCGGTCTGGAAGTTCACTCCGGTCTTGACTCCGACGCTTGCATCAACGATTCCGATCAGAGTGGTGGGGACTCTGACGAAAGGGGTGTTGCGGCGGTAAATGCTGCAGGCGAATCCTACGATGTCGGTGAGGACTCCGCCCCCGATGGCGATCACGGGTTCACGACGGCGGTCGAGCTTGAAGGTTTCGATGGCTTCGAGGACGGTTTCTACTGCGCTCCAGCGTTTGTTCGTTTCGCCATGGGGCAATACCAGGATCTTGTATTCGGAGAGGTTCGCTGCGGCGTAGGCGCGGATCCTCTCGCCGTAGAGATCATTGACGGTGGTGTCGGTGACGATGAGTCGTCGTGAGCCGTGCTCTCCATCGACCAAAGTCGGGTTGGCCGGGTCAAGGATGTCAAAGGTGGTTTCTACCCGGTATTGGACGTCCTGCTGGGCGGAGACGGTCCATGCGCGGTTGATGGTAGTCATTTCAGGCCTCTCGGGAGATGGTGGGTCGTGCGGAGAAGGGGTTGCGGGAACGCAGTGCGTTGTTGGCCGGGACTTCAACCAGCCGCCAGAGCAGGTAGGCGCAGCCGAGGCTGAGCACGAAGGCGGCAAGAATGGTTAAGGCTGCCGGCAAGGGCTGCAGCGCCGCCGACCCGACGATGGAGCGGGTCAGGGTCAGGACGATGTCGTGGACCATGTAGAACGCGAAGGACAATTCGCCCAGGCGGACCGCTGCGGGGGAAGCGAAGATCCCCGGTGGGGAGGTATCTTGCGCTGCGGCGATGACAAGCAGCAGCACGGGGATGACGTAGGCGGCGTCCATTTGCCAGGTAATGGGGAGGAAGAGGGACCCCCCGTAGCCGAGCGCCGCAACCAGAAGGGCTGGCCCCAGCGGGATGGTAGGCAGGATTCTCTCGCGGACGGCCCGGGCTGCGAGCATGCCCAGGGCGAATTCGAGGAGCCTGACCGGTGGCAGTGCGTAGACGGCCCAGATTTGTGGGATGGATGCGCCGAACAGTGGCGATTGGGCATGGTTGGGACCGAAGAGTTCTCCGGCGGGGAGCAGCCCGGCGGCCAGCGGTGCCAGAGTGATCAGTCCTATCAGTGCGGTGCCGATGAGGAGGAGGCCGTGCCGTGGGATGCGGTTCACCAGTGGCAGCACAAAAGGGAACGCGACGTAGAAGAAAAGTTCGGCTGAGAGCGACCAGCTGGGGTGGTTGATGCTGAAGAAGGCGGTGTCGGCCGGTATCCAGGCGTGGATCAGCAGGAGGTTGGCGACCGCTTCACCGATCGTGGAGGCCCCGAGCCCTCCGATGGCCAGAGCGAGGAAGAAGGTCACGGCATGGTTCGGGACGATCTTGGCGATTCGTCGCCAGATGAACCGTCCGGGAGTGTCCCCGGCGCGGGCAGACCACATGAGGACGAACCCGGAGAGAATGAAGAAGAACGTGACGCCGAACCATCCACCGTTCTTGAGGATGAACTGCAGCGGTTCAACTATGTCCGAATCGCCGAGGTAAAAGCGACTCAGGCTGATGTGGAAGGCGAAAACGAGCAGCGCGGCGTAGAAGCGGAGTCCCGTCAGGGCGTCAAGGCGGCGTGCAGTTACCGGAAGCGTGCCGGTTGGTTCAGGCAAGAGGGATGCTTTGGGCATGGGAGAACACTCCCTTCGGGTCGTAGGCGGCGCGTGCGCGTTTGAGGCGTGGCAGGTTGCCCTTGTAGTAAAGGTCGAACGAAGTTAGTCCGGAGGTGTTCCAGGCGCTGTCGTCCAGGTCCGTGTCTGCGTAATTTACGAAGGCACCATCTGCTGTGGAGTTCAGGGGAGGGACTCCGCCGGTGGAGGCGAACATGCCCTGGTAGGTGTTGCGGGTCCAGGTGACGTTGGCTTTGTCATCTTCGGGGTTGTCCCAGATGGAGACCACTTGGAATTTGATGATGGAGTCCCGTTGGGGGACGGCTGTCGCGTCCGGGGCGACGCTGTTAACGGCACCTCCGTAGGAGGCAATCATCAGCAGCGCTCCCGGGTTGGCGATCCTTGGATCGTTCAGGCCGCGGTAGGCAGCGGCGATCGCCTCGGGTGTGAATGTACGACGCAGGTACGCTGACTTACCTTTGAACCGGCGGGTGGAGTCGGGTCCGGTGAACCCGGTCCATTGCGTGGCCTGCATCCACGGCACGATTCGGCGCTGGGTGACCTTCGCCGCGGGCACTCCCTCCGACACGGCTGTCAGGTAGCGGTCCAGGACACCTTCAGCATCAGGGGTTGCTGCGTCAACGATGGTGTCCATGGTGATAAAACCGTTGGAACGGTGCCAGGTTTTCAGTTGGGCGAAAAGGTTTGCTTCCGGGGTTCCGGGGGCTGCGTTTCTTTCGTGCCATTGGCCGTGGTTGTTCAGCAGCCGGGTAAATGCTGCTTCATCGATGTCAGCCCAGGACCAGGACACAGTGCTGAGCCAGACATGACGCGGAGGTGAAGGCAAGGCCTTTTCCGGCCGGTTCTCCGTGGCTGAGGGGCTGCGAAGCCAGTACCGGGTCGCGATGCCAAAGTTCCCGCCCCCACCGCCCGTGTAGGCCCACCACAGTTCGTGGTGTCGGTCCTTCGGGTCCCGGGTGCCGCGACTGATCGCGACGGAACCGTCCTTGCGGACGTGAACGGCTTCAACGGCGAGGAGGTGGTCAACGACGAGGCCGTCGCGGCGGTTCATTGATCCGTAACCGCCGCCGGCGATGTGGCCGCCGGCAGCAACAGTGGGGCAGTTCCCTGCGGGAACGTAGACGCCCCATTGCTTGTAGAGCAGTTGATAGACCAGCCCGAGTTGCGCGCCGGCTCCTACCTCGAAGGCATTCATCTCCGGGTCCCAGCGGACTTGGTCCATGGCGGAAAGGTCGATGATGGATTTCACGGCCGGGTTGGCGACGAATCCTTCGTAGCAGTGCCCTCCGCTGCGGGCAGAAGGACGCAGTCCCAGCCGCAGGACGGCGCGAAGTTCTTCGGCGACCTCGGCTGCCGTGCGTGGGAAGGCGATGCGCTCGGCTTCACCTTTCCACCTCAGGTTCGTGCCTTGTTGCAGGTCATCGAACTGTTCGGAGACAGAGGTGATGACTTGATAGCCCCTGGTACGGGTTTGGGGCTCGGCGGCTTGGGCGCGCGCTGGCACACCGCTCAGGGCGATAGCGCCCAGCAGTGCGCCGCTTGCGCTGAGCATCGACCGGCGGGAGGCGGTGTGGCTCAAGAGAACGCTCCGATCGCGATGGGGGTCCGGAGCGCAGCAGCGTCCCTTTCATAGGGCAGGGTGCCGTCGGGCATGTTGATGATCTCGAGTTGGAGCCCGAATGGAGAGTTGAGGTACACCCACCTGTCTCCTGCGATGGGTCCGTCAATGATGGTCTCGGGTTCACCCAAAGTGGTGTAGCCGCTGATGTTCCGAATGGAGTTGACCGTCTTGTCCACGTGGTCGGCGTGGAACGCTACGTGATGGCCGCCCAGGTCGCTGTTGGCTGGCCGGGGTGAAGGAGAGTTCCCATGGAGTACTGCGACTGGCAGTCCATGGTCGCTGGCGAAGAGGTAACCGGTGGCCCCGAATGCGGTGGTGGCCTCCTGTTGGCTGAAACCGAGCGTGGATGTGAGTTCGTGCTGGGCCGTCGCGAAGTCGTACCGGCTCAGCGCAACTGCTCCGAGGAGACGCTGCACTGGTCTGTACTGGATTGCCAGATTGATCCCGGAAGGCAGTGCTACCTCATACCCGTTGATCGGGTGCTCGATGGGGCGGACTGTCGCGTTCTCGTTGTAAAGCCTGGCGATCACGCGGTCAGGGTTCGGGGTCTGGAAAATGAGGAAGAAGCTGCCCGCCGCTCCCGGAGGAGTGTCCCAGGAGCGGCGTTCGGCGCCGACGTATTCGAAAAGTTCGAGGTTGATACCGCGAACATTCATTGCGGCCACCGTCAATGAGCAGGTTCCCCGGGCTCCCAGTTTCGCCGCCATCCAACCGGGTTCCCGATCAGTGATCGGGCCCTCTACGTAGCAGACCTCAGCGCCAAGGGCGTTCCGAAGGTCGTGGATCGCTTGGCGAAGCGATCTGATAGTGAGACCGAAATGGTCAATGCCACGAATTTGGGCACTGTTCATGATTCCCCCTGGATGTGATGCGAGTCAGGCCTAGGTTGGGCCCTGTGCGGATGTGACGCTTCAGGACGCGGTAAGCGTCCAGATAGTGCGGTGTGTTAGAGGTTGGTGCCGCCGGTGGCGTCGATCTTCTGCCCCGTGATCCAACGCGCTTCGTCGGAGGCAAGGAAAGTCACGATGCTCGCAATATCGTCGGGCTGGCCCACGCGGCCCAGGGCACTGCTGGCAGCTACCCCGGCCTGGGCTTCTTCGTTGCCGCGGAGCCAACCAGCATTGATGTCGGTGTCAACGACACCCGGGGCGACCGAGTTCACGGTGATTTCCCTGGGCCCGAGGTGTTTGGCGAGGGTCAGGGTGAAGGCTTCAATGGCGCCCTTAGTGAGGGCGTATCCAATGATTTCCGGGAAAGCTATGCGGGTGACGCCGGAGGAGATGTTGATGATGCGTCCCCCGTCTGCGATCCGGGGCAGCCCTTCCTTGACGATGAAGTAGGGCGCATTGACGTTGATGGCCTGCTGGGTAAGGAAATCTTCCCGGCTAAAGTCCTCGATGGCCCCCCGCAAGGTGACCCCGGCATTGTTCACGAGAACGTGAATGGGCTGGTTCAAGACACCGGCTTCGGCAGCGGCTTTGTCATAGGAGGCCCAAAAATCCTGGGCCGCGGTATCGGTCCCGAGATCTGCCTGGAAAGGGAAAGCCTTTCCTCCGGCGGCTTCGATGGAGGCCGCTACTTCCGCAGCCGCCTTCCCGTCCTGTCCGTAGTGGACAGCAATAGTCAAGCCTGCGGTGGCAAGGCGGGAGGAGATTGCCGCGCCGATCCCTCGGCTGGCTCCAGTCACGACGGCGATGTGGTCTTTGTGTGTTTCGCTCATGAATGAGATACTTACATACGTTTAGCGATCACTACAAGAAAGATTTCGAAAACATATGTGTGGCGCTGACCACATTATGAAAAACCACTCTCGTGGAGGCGGCGGGAATAGATGCCTGCTGCTGGGGGCTCTTCTTGAGAGGAACGACGAGAGGACGACGATGTCAGGAAAAGCAGGCCAAGGGCGGAAATTCAATATCGATGATGCCTTGGAAGCCGCCACTTTGGTCTTCTGGGACAGCGGATACGAGGGCACCTCACTTGCGGAGCTCACGAAGGCCATGGGCATCAATCCGCCCAGCCTTTATAAGGCCTTTGGCTCCAAGGAAGACCTCTTCTTCTCCGTTGTGGATCACTACAACGCCACCCACGGAAGCTTCATGTCCATCGCCTTCGCAGAAGAAGACTCCGGGCTGAAACTTATGCGGCGGCTGCTCATGGAAGCCGCCGACCACTACCCGTCCAAGACGTTCCCGGGCGGCTGTCTGGTGATCAGCTCCGCCGTCGCGGTGACCTCCGCGAACCGCCACGTCGCAGAACGGCTGTCCAAAATGCGCAACGACAACATCCTGGCCATGGCAGAGGCGCTGACCGGGGATCGCGAAGCAGGCCGGATCCCCCAAAGCACCGACACCCATGCAATGGCAGCCTTCGTCGGAGCGACACTACAAGGAATGAGCCAGCAAGCCCGCGACGGCGCCAGCAAAGAGGACCTCCTCCGCATCGCCCACTACGCCATCGCCGCTATCGGGGCCTGACAAACGACACGGCCGGACACAATGAAGACCAAGTTCAGGCCGCCGTGGTGCAACAGGGGCGGGGCAGCCAATCCAACCCACCATCGCTCCGAAGAACTCCGGCAATAGGCGAATGGAAAAAGCCGGTCAGCGCCCGTTGGACGGTGGCCCTCAACTTCGGTGGGAGCGTCTACGACCCGCACGATCCGGTGGGAAAGCTGCTGTTCAACGTCTGGGCATGGTGGCCGAGTTCGAAGCCACATGCACCACCGATTCCACAGCCTCGAACCAAAGGCAACTACCCCCGCAGCGCCCCGAACCCCGTAATCAGCGCCTCAAGTCCCAAGCTGAACGCGACGTCAGTCGGGCGCGCATGCCGTTCAAGAGCCAACCGGTCCACAGCGGCCGTGAAATTGGGGACCCGATCGGCGAGGCTGCCGGCGTCGAAGATGTCATCCGGCGCGGTGACGTCGTAGGCCGCCCCGAAAACAAATGCCTCCAAAGCGACGATTGCCGAGATGATTTTCTCTTCCGGGAACCCGGCGTCGCGGAAGCCTGCGGTCACGGCCTCGTACATCGCCAAAGTCTTGGGCGCATTTGCCACCGGAAGTACTGCAATGACAGGGATCAGCGGCGTATGCTCCGAGAAAACGTCGCGGTAGGACCAGGCCCAGCGACGTACAGCGGCATCCCACGGCTCCACCCCGAAAGCAGTCACATCCACCATTGCTGCCAAGTGGTCCTCCACCAACAGCAAAACGTCATCCTTGGAGGCCACATGGTTGTAGAGGGCGGAAGGCGCGACGCCGAGGGAGCGTGCCAGGGCAGCCATGGTGAGTCCGTCGTAACCCTTGCTGCTGATCAACTCAAGCGCCGCCGTCGTGATGCCGTCCTGGTCAAGGATCGCCGCAGTCGGCCTGCCGGCGCGGCGGCGTACCGGGCCGGCGGAAGTGGCCGAAGGGGCGGGGGTCGGTTCGGGCATCGGAGGCCTTTCTGCTGCCTGTGTCCCCAGCATTATTCCACCGGGCCTTCACACCGGCCGACTCCAACGCTAGTATGGATATAAATGAACGCCATTCATTTACTGGTCAGCCACCACGGACGGCCACGGAGAGGACATCATGCAGAATCTTGATCGCGACGTTGTGATCGTCGGTGCCGGGCCGTCAGGGTTGACGGCGGCACGCGAATTGAAAAAGGCCGGACTCAGCGTTGCTGTGCTCGAAGCACGCGACCGCGTGGGCGGCCGCACCTGGACCGACACCATCGACGGTGCAATGCTGGAGATCGGCGGCCAATGGGTTTCTCCGGACCAGACGGTCCTCATGGAGCTGCTGGACGAGCTCGGACTGAAAATGTACTCGCGCTACCGCGACGGTGAGTCGGTCTACATTGGCGAAGACGGCAAGCGCACGCAGTACACCGGTGACACTTTCCCGGTGAACGAGACCACCAAAGCCGAGATGGATAAGCTCGTCGCCATCCTGGACGGACTCGCCGCCGAGATTGGACCGACCGAGCCCTGGGCACACCCCAAGGCCCGGGAGCTGGACACCATCTCCTTCCACCACTGGCTCCGCCAGAACTCCAACGACGAGGAAGCCTGCAACAACATTGGCCTCTTCATCGCCGGTGGCATGCTCACCAAGCCTGCACACGCATTCTCCGCACTCCAGGCAGTGCTCATGGCCGCCTCCGCCGGATCCTTCAGCCACCTGACCGACGAAGACTTCATCCTGGACAAGCGCGTCATCGGCGGCATGCAGCAGGTTTCGCTGCTGCAGGCAGCCGAGCTGGGGGATGACGTCATCCTCAACAGCCCGGTTCGCACCATCAAGTGGTCCGACAACAACGTCACGGTCATCTCAGAACAGGCAACTGTCAACGCGCGCTTTGTGATCATGGCTGTGCCGCCGAACCTGTACTCCCGCGTCTCGTTCGATCCGCCGCTCCCGCGCCGCCAGCACCAGATGCACCAGCACCAGTCGCTGGGCCTGGTCATCAAGGTCCACGCCGTCTACGACACTCCGTTCTGGCGTGAAGAAGGACTGTCCGGCACGGGCTTCAGCGCAGGCGCGCTGGTCCAGGAGGTCTACGACAACACCAACCACGGCGATTCCCGCGGCACCTTGGTGGGCTTCGTGTCCGACGAAAAGGCCGACGCCGTGTTCGAGCTCAGTGCCGAGGACCGCAAGAAGGCCATCCTTGAGTCCATCGCCGGTTTCCTGGGCGACAAGGCCCTCACCCCGGAGGTCTACTACGAGTCCGACTGGGGCTCAGAGGAATGGACCCGCGGCGCCTACGCTTCCAGCTACGATCTGGGCGGCCTGCACCGCTACGGCAAGGACCAGCACGCGAACGTGGGACCGATCTACTGGTCCTCGTCCGACCTCGCCGCCGAAGGTTACCAGCACGTGGATGGCGCAGTCCGCATGGGACAGGCAACTGCCGCCCGCATTGTTGAGGCCAACAAGCTGACTGCTGTACCTGTCGCCTAACGCGATCAGCGCCAAAACCGGCAGGCCGGGGGAGCTCCATCCCCGGCCTGCCGGCTCCACTGTTTAAGCACCAAGCCGGTTTCAGCACCACCAGGAAAGGACCACCATGCGCTACGTAGTGGGCTACACCGCCAATGCGAGGGGGCACGACGCCGTTCACCTTGCCGTCGCGCTGGCCCGGAACCACGATGTCAGCCTGGACCTGGTCCTGGTGGTCCCGGAAGACTCCCCATTCAACGCCGTCTACCCGCCTGAGGCCGGCTACAACGACATCCTCAACGAGCAAGCACAGCGCTGGCTGGACGAGGGACTCGCGCTGGTTCCGGACGACGTCACTGCACGCGCCCACATCCGCCGCGGCGATTCAGAGGCGCAGGCCTTGATCGATGCCGCCGTGGAAATGGACGCCGCGGTGCTGGTGATTGGCGCCACCAACAGCGGTCTTTTCAAGCGCTTCACGATCGGTTCCGTGGCGGGTTCGCTGCTCCACTCGTCGCCCGTTCCGGTCGCTTTGGCGCCCCAGGGTTACCACCGCACCGAGCCGATCACCCGCTTGAGCTGCGGTTTCGGGACGCGCCCGGGCGCTGACGAACTGCTCGACGTCGCCGTCGAGTCAGCCCGCGACCGGGGCCTCCCGCTGCGGCTCGTCTCCCTGTTGGCGCTCGACGGCGGTAACTCGCCGGGGTTGGCCGACGCCGCCTGGGTGCATGCCGCCGACCGGCTTGCCGCCGTCGGAAGTTCCGGTTCCGCCGACGCGACCGGTTCCGCTGACGCGGCAGATGTGCCTGAACCGGAGATCGTCGTCGCGCAGGGCCGCACCATCGAAGAAGCCGTTGACCGACTCGACTGGGAAGACGGCGAAATCCTGCTGATCGGATCCAGCCGCCTGGCCCAGCAGCGGGCCACCTTCCTGGGCACCACCGCAAACCGGATCCTGCGCGCCCTTCCCGTTCCCATGATCGTGGTCCCCCGCGACTACACGCGACAAAGCTCCTAGAAATCGCCTGAGAGGCAAAACCATGTCAACTGCACCAAAGACGGTCCAGTCGAAAGAATCGTCCCTAAGTGAAAAGGGGCTGAAAGCCGGATCGGTGGGCCTGATCGGCGCCGTCGTGATCGGCGTTTCCTGCATCGCACCCGCCTATACCCTTACCGCGGCCCTTGGCCCTACCGTGTCCGAAGTTGGCGTGCACCTGCCTGCCATCTTCCTGGTGGGATTCATCCCGATGTTGCTGGTGGCACTTGGCTACCGCGAACTGAACAACGCAATGCCCGACGCCGGCACCTCCTTCACGTGGGCGACGCGCGCCTTTGGTCCTTGGATTGGTTGGATGGGTGGCTGGGGGCTGATCGCGGCCACGATCATTGTGCTCTCCAACCTGGCGGCCGTGGCGGTGGACTTCTTCTACTTGATGCTCGCCCAGATTTTCAGCAACCCGGAGTTGGGTGAGCTCAGCAAGATCCTGCCGCTGAACATCGCCACCACGCTGGTGTTCATTGCCTTGGCCTGTTGGATTTCCTACCGCGGCATGGAAACCACCAAAGGCGTGCAGTATGTCCTGGTGGCCTTCCAACTGTTGGTCTTGGGCTGGTTCGCGGTGTCAGCATTCGCACACGTGGCAAACGGGACGGCTTTCGATGCCACCGCTATCTCGCCCGACTGGTTCAACCCCTTCGCCGTCGACTCGTTCTCGTCGTTCGCCGCGGGTGTATCGCTCTCGATCTTCATTTACTGGGGCTGGGACGTCACCCTTACCATGAACGAGGAAACCAAGAATCCCGAGAAGACCCCGGGCCGCGCAGCGACCATCACCGTGCTGGTCATCGTGATCATCTACATGACTGTCGCGCTGGCCACCCTGTCCTTCGCCGGTGTTGGCGAGACGGGGCTGGGTGCCGGCAACCCGGAGAACCAGTCCAGCATCTTCGCCGTGCTGGCAGGTCCGGTGATGGGCCCGTTCGCGATCCTCATGTCGCTGGCCATCCTGAGCAGCTCGGCCGCATCGTTGCAGTCGACGTTCGTTTCCCCCGCCCGCACCATGCTGGCCATGGGCCACTACCGCGCCATCTCGCCCAAGTTCGGCAAGATCAGCCCCACCTACAAGTCGCCCAGCTTCGCCACGATCGCCGCCGCGATTGCCGCTGCCGCCTTCTATGTGATCACCCGGACCGTCTCCGAGAATGCACTGTGGGACACCATCACCGCCCTGGGCATGATGATCTGCTTCTACTACGGCATCACCGCGCTGGCCTGCGTCTGGTTCTTCCGGGCCGAGGCTTTCCGCGGTGCGCGGGCGTTCTTCTTCAAGTTCCTTGCACCGCTCGTTGGCGGTGTGATCCTGCTGGTCATGTTCGTGAAGACGGCTCTCGATTCCATGGACCCGGAGTACGGCTCGGGCTCGTCCGTGGGCGGCGTGGGCCTGGTGTTCGTCCTGGGAATGGGCGTGATCCTGCTGGGCGTAGTGGTCATGCTGGTGATGTACCGGCTGCGGCCCGAGTTCTTCAAGGGCAAGGTGCTGACCCGGGCCTAACCTCCCGGGAAATGGACGCGGCGAATGCGAGCACGGCCGCGGAGAAGTCCAGCACGTCCGGCGCTGCCCGCTGGCCGTGACCGCCGCGGTCCTCGTGGAGCAGCCAAGCCCGGCCCCCGCGTCCGCGGATTCCGGTAACAACCTCGACGGCGGCACTGTTGTCCACGCGTTCGTCCCGCCCCAGGAGGCAGCACAGGAGGGGCGGTAGCGCGGTGGCGGAGTTGAGTCTGCCCAGCACGTGTACCGGCGAATAGGCTGCCCGATCATGGTCAGAGCACTCCCCGTCGGCGCCAAACTCGTGCAGCCATTGTTTCCCCAATCCATGGCGGTGAAGGTCCACGGTGTCCAGCAATGGAGCCACAGCCACCACTCCGCCGAATGAGGAGGGGGACAGGAGGGCTGCTGCCGTGACCACCAGGCCACCATGTGAGGCCCCGAAGGCCACGGTCTGGGCGGGCGTGGTCCACTGGGTATCGGCGAGGTAGCCGGCCACGTCAATGAGGTCCAGGATGGTCCGCATCTTCCGTGGACCCCGGCCCGCCTCATGCCAGTCCCGGCCCATTTCCCCGCCCCCACGTAATTGCGCAGCCACGTACACCCCGCCGCTCTCCAGCCACGCCGGCACGCTGGGTTCGGCCTCGGTCCTGTGCGTGACGCCGAAACCGCCGTAGCACGTGAGAATCAGGGGCAGTGGCCGCACCGGGAAGCCGTCTGGCCCAAGGTCTGAAGCCCGTGCGGAGATGACCAGGGGAATCTCGACGCCGTCACTCGCCAGGGCTGTGACCCCGCGGTGGACGATGTGGCGAGGGGAGTCTCTGGAGTTGTTGTTCGAGGGCGCCGGTTCGTCCACACAGAAGACCCCCGATGGACGTTCCGGGGAGGCCGTCTGGATCCAGAGATCAGTGGCATCTGCACGGGGTTGGGCGGCGAACGATGACACGTATTCTGCTGGGGATAGACGGTAGACCGGGCGGCTATCCAGCGTGACTGTAGTGCCGTGGTGGTCGGAGACCAGTTCTACACGGTTCCCGCAATCGGCTGCAGCCACGGTACGCCAGGCCCCGGACTCCAACTCCCACTCTTTGGTGCCGGTCCTTGGGTTCTTCGCCGCGAGCCGCAGATTCGCCCCGGCGCGCGTCAGCGCGAGACGGCTGCCCGTGGTGTCGCCAAGATCCGCCGGCAGCGGGAGCTCCTGTAAGTGATCTGAGCCGAGCGGGCAGCGCATGATCTTGTGGGATGGTGGCATGCCGGTCAAAACCCAGATTCCGCGCCCGTCTGGCTCCCAAACGGGCGCTGCGTACCAAGCCGTCGCCCCTGGGATGTGGACGGGTTGGGTCCCGGCAGCGAGGATCCAGGTTTCCGCCAGTTCGCTGGTGGAGGTGCTCAGCAAGGCTGCGATGCGCGTTCCGTCAGGGGAGATGGTGAATCCGCGGACGATGGTGCCCGGTGGCGTGGGGAGCCGGACACCGGGCGGAGCGGCCACCTCCAAGTGGGCCCGGCGAACATTCCAGGCATCCCGAAGCCCGGCCTCGGGTGCCAGATGCAAGGACGCAAACGCTTCGCCAGGCCCCCGCCAGAGAAAGGCCGCCTGTCCGCCGGCGAACTGGGGGAGCCCTTGGCGGGGTGTGGAGTCCCAGCGTTCCAGGAGGGAACGGAAATGCGGCCGAAGTCCCATGCCCGGAACAGCTTCCTCGATGGTGCTCATCGGCCCACCGTGTCGCCCGGCACCGCGTCCACAGCAGAGAGCCAGGCGAGGTGGCCGCCGTCGTGCAGGGGACTGCCCAAGGTGATGGTGCGCAGAGGGCTACCGGCCGCTGACGTGTCAACTACGTGAAGTTCGCCGTGCCCACCGCGGGTCACGGCGACCAGTTCCGAGGACGGCGAAGCGGCAATGGCTCGCCGTTCGGCGTTGTCCCAGGGTTCATGGCCGGGCCGTGGGGCGCCGTCCATGCGAGGGAGGTCCCACGTGCCCCGTAGCGTTGGAGAGCCCGCCTCCAGCGGTCCAAGGTGGTGCACCGAAAGCTCGTCACCCTCCGGATGGACGCGGGCGGTCGCGATGCCGGTGGCAGTCAGCGCGAAGCGGAAGACCAACCCGTGGCCCAGCGGTGTGGTCCGCGTCAGCCCGGTATCCACGTGGTGCACCCACAAAGTGTTGCCCCATTGCGCCCAGCCCCTGGGCTCCCCGCCGCCGTGGCGAAGAACGGCCACCAGGACACGCCGCCGCGGGCAGAAGCGCAGGAAGTAGGCGCGGCCGGGAGCATCCCACGCGATAACGCCAAGGGCCTCCGGCTGCGGCTTGCGGACGTCGAAGCGTTCCAGGCCCTGGCCCGTGGCCACGAACATGGTGCCCGTGACGGGATCCAAGGCGTCCCCATGGCCGTCGGGGGAGGCCTCGGCCCGCAGACCTTGCAGGGGCGGGCAGTGCACTCCTTCGGCCAGGATCCGCTGCACGCTGAAGGATTCGATGCCGCCGGGTTCACGGTGGCGGACGACGGCGGCAGGCCCCTCTGGCGTTTTGCCCACCACAACGCCAGGCTCCCCCGCCCTGGTGCGGATGCGGCGTGAGGTGGGTCCGCCGTCGGACTCCAGGTCCACAACCGTGAGGAGATCGCTCCAAGGTTCCCATGAGACACCAAGCCCGGTGGTGACGGCAATGAAGCGGCCCGACGGGTCGCAGGCCAGGTGCTCACCCGGGATGGCTACGGGAATGGTGCGGGGCGGGGTGTTGGTGAATGCATCGGCAATGACCAGGGCACCTCCGGCGTCATCAACGAACGCGCATCGTCCGCCTCCCAACGGCAGGAATCCGGCGTGCTCCGCCAGGACCACGGAGTCCAGGCGGTGCTGGACTGCCCCGGTGACCGGATTCAGGAACTGTACGTTGCCCGCTTTTTGGTCGGCGACAACCAAAACTTCGGAGTTCATGGGCTCTCCCTTTCGCCTAATTTGAGAATGGTTCTCATTAACTATAGTGTGACGTTGTCGCCGCAACAGCGGAGGCAACCACCACCACCGAAAGGAGACCAACCATGGAAAAGACCACGGTTCTGGTTGAAGTTGAAGAGACCGAGCAGCTGGCACACCTGTCGGCAACACACTCGAATGCACTGGTCGAGAACCCGTTCGACTAGTCACTAAGCCAGGGGGGGGGGGGGGGGGGGGGGGGGGCCCCCCCCCCCCGCCCCCCCCCCCCCCGGAGGGGGGGACACACCCCCGGCAAGCGAGAGGACAACACCACCGCCGGGGGGGGCGGGGTGGGGGGCGCG